>CANHMG010000063.1 GCA_947461795.1 Flavobacteriaceae bacterium
ATTACCTATGCTCCTGATTTTTTAATCAATGCAGGTGGAATTATCAATGTTTATGGTGAAATTGTTGGTTATGATAAAGCGGAAGCATTGCGAAGAACTGAAAATATTTACAATACAACTTTAGAAATTTTTAGTTTTTCTGAATTGCAAAATATCACCACACATCAAGCAGCTTTTTCTATTGCTGAAAAGCGAATTGCTGAAAGAAAAAAAGAAAATACTAATAGGGTATAGGATTACAATATTATTTCTATTTTTGCGGAGCGAAAGATTTTCTTTCGCTCTTTTTAATTATAAAAGTTCTTACTAGGTGTTAAACAGACGTCATATCCGTATTAAAGTAATGCAATCGATTTTTGCGATGCATCAAAATGGTTCAGATAATTTAGAAAAAGAAGAAAAATTTCTTTTTTATAGTATCGATAACATTCTAGACTTATATCTCCTTATGTTTTCTATGTTGATTGAGTTATCCAAAAAAGAAGCTCAATTTATTGAACAGTCTAAGGCAAAACATTTGGCTACTGTAGAAGACAAAAATGCCAATATGAAGTTTGTTGACAATGCTGTTTTTAAAATTCTTTCTCATAATCATTCTTTACTTCAAGCCATAGAAAATCGTAAGATTAATAATTGGACATTGAATGACGATTATATTCTTCTTCTTCTAAAAGCAATAAAGAAAAGTGATTTGTACGCAAATTATATGCGAAACAGAACCAATACTTTTGTGGATGATCAAGAATTTATAGTGGCAATATTTATGGAAGTAATCGCTCCAAACGAAAAATTGTATGATTATTTGGAAGATTATAAATTGACTTGGGTGGATGATATTCCTGTTGTGAATACCCAAATCATCAAACAATTGAAAGCTTTAAAATCAATTGACGACACAAGTTTTTACGTGCCTAAATTGTATAAAGACGCTGAAGATAAAGACTTTGCAACAGACTTATTCCGTAAAACGATTCTTAACGAAACAGATTTAGCGAAAGAGTTTATCAATAAAACTCCCAATTGGGACACCGAAAGAATAGCAGAAATTGACACTATTATTCTTAAAATGGCCATTTGTGAATTTCTCAAATTCCCTTCGGTTCCAGTAAAGGTAACCATCAATGAATATCTTGAAATTGCTAAAGAATACTCTACGCCAAAAAGTAGTATTTTTATTAATGGAATTTTAGATAATTTAGTTAAAGAATTCCAAGCCAACGATCGTTTGAAGAAAACAGGCAGAGGATTAATGCAATAATTTCAATTACAATTCGAAACAAAAAGACTTTAAAATTAAAAATCAAAAATTCTATATTATGCAACAAATACAACAATTTCTTCCGTTTATTTTAATGTTTGTAGTGATCTATTTTTTCATGATACGACCACAACAAAAAAAAGCCAAACAAGAAAAACAATTCGAAGCTGATTTAAAAGTTGGGGATAAAATCATCACTAAAAGTGGTATTCATGGTAAGATTTCAGAATTGGCCGATTCGACTATCGTTATCGAAACCATGTCAGGAAAACTAAAAATGGAACGTTCTTCAATTTCCATGGAAATGAGTGCGTCTTTAGCTAAAAAATAAAAAAGACTTTTAGAATTTTATAGCCATGAATACACGAAAAGTATAGTAATTTCGTGTATTCGTGGCTATTTTATTGGTATCGATCATTAAGCCCCATTCCCAAAAGAATCATTGGTTTTATTTTTTCAAATCGAGAAATTTTAGTTTCCTCTCTTTTTGTCGTATCAATATATTCAAGATATTCCCGTTGTTTTCCGGGAGTTAGTTTTTCAAAACCATTTTTAAATTCTAGATTTCTATTCAATTCATTTTGAAAAAAATCAGAAATTATAGTTTGCTTTTTTGCTGAAACCAATTTTCTACCCGATTTTTCATTTTCGATAGCTTCATCAATATAACTCAAGATAGCTTTTTCGTCTATTGCTGCTGCAGAGTAAAATCGCCATTGACGTAAGGATTTTGTGACACCTTCTTGCGCATTGACCAATACGTTCTGATCATCATTTAGAAACACTCCATTAAAAAACCAAATCGTAAAATAGTTTTTAAAGCCTCCAATTCCAATAGTATTTTTTCCCTCGTATGTAAATACTTCCCCTCCCCATTTTGTATTTGCAACGAGTGGAGTTTTGGCAATAATGTCTCGGAGAAGCGCTAATTCAGTTTGCCAATTATTTACTTTATCCCAAACATGTTTTTTAGAGGTTTCTTCTTGCAACTATTTTTTCTTTGATTTCTTTTTATTCGATTTTTCCTTTTTAGTAAAATCAGTTGTCGCCGTTAGTTCAATAATTTTGATAATCACATCGACTGCTTTTTGAATACTTTCCACAGGAACATATTCGTATTTCCCATGGAAATTATGTCCACCCGCAAAAATATTCGGACAAGGCAATCCCATATAAGATAATCTACATCCGTCAGTACCGCCACGAATAGGTTTGATTAAGGGTTTAATTCCCAAATCTTTCATCGCTTTTTCTGCCAAATCAACAATAAATTTTACAGGTTCAACTTTTTCTTTCATATTGTAATACTGGTCTTTTACTTCAGTAATCACTATGTCTTCACCAAATTGTTTCGCGAATTTTTTGTTGAATTTTTTTGTAATGGAATGGATTAATTCTTTGCGTTTTTTGAATTTCTTCGCATCGTGATCTCGAATTATCAACTCTAAAACGGTTTCTTCAATACTACCTTTTAAATGATGCACATGAAAAAAACCTTCATAACCTTTGGTTTCTTGTGGTGTTTCTCCTTTAGGTAATTCATTAATGAAATCATTGGCAATCAACATCGAATTGATCATTTTACCTTTGGCATAACCAGGATGAACACTTTTCCCTTTGAACGTAATTTTAGCTCCAGCGGCATTAAAATTTTCATATTCTAATTCCCCAATTTGACTTCCATCCATCGTATAGGCCCACTCAGCGGCAAATTTTTCTACATCAAATAAATCAGCGCCACGACCAATTTCTTCATCGGGTGTAAAACCGACTCTAATTTTTCCGTGTTGAATTTCAGGATGCTGCACTAAATATTCCATGGCTGAAACAATTTCGGTCAAGCCTGCTTTATCATCGGCTCCAAGCAATGTCAATCCATCGGTTGTGATCAATGTTTGCCCTTTATACAATAATAAGTCTTTGAAATAATTTGGAGACAACACGATATTCTCTTTGGCATTTAAGACAATATCTTTTCCATCATAGTTTTTGATAATTTGTGGATTCACATTCGCACCAGTAAAATCAGGTGTCGTATCGTAATGAGCCACAAACCCAATGGTCGGCACTTCTTTTTCTATATTACTAGGCAAAGTACCCATGACATAACCATTTTTATCGATGGTAACTTCAGTAAGACCAATGGTTTTGAGTTCTTCGACAAGTAATTTTGCCAGGACTAATTGTTTTTTTGTACTCGGCGTTGTGGTTGAATTCGCATCCGATTCGGTGTCAATAGTAACATAACTGATAAAACGATCTATAAGGTGTTGCATGGTGTTGTAATGAATTTAAATTGAAGGAGTAAATATACGAATCGTAATGATTCTAGTGTTGGATTTGAAACTAGAAATTTAGGACATTAAATTATTTTTTGATTGAATTCCCTTTCATGGTATAATACCAAGCCAATCCCATTTGTTTGTTATACTCGGAAAGTAGTGGAGTGGCATTGATTCGAGTTTCTTTCATCGTAGCCAATTCAATTTTTTCGACCTGAGCCTCTTTGGGTAAATGATATAATTCATTCGGAGTAATTACTTTAGTATAGGAAATACTCATGGTTTTATTAGGGTCGTATAATGAAGTTCCAAAACTATAATATTCAAAATCTTTTGGTGCAATCATCTCGATTAATGTTGGCATGATATCTATATGAGAACCCGCGGTATGGAGTTTAGCTTTTGGAATATTTTTTCCATAAAGTATAAATCCTACAGAACTTCTCTCGTATAAATTAGGTTTACTGTTGATGAACTTTCTCCCGAAATGATCTCCTGTAAAAGTATAAATAGCATCTGAATATTTTTGGTCTGCTTTAGATACAAATCCTCCAATAGCTTTATCTCCATACCATAAATGCCCAATTTCTTCCATAGTCATACTGCCATCATTGTAGGGCTGCATTGCTTTTGGAAAGTCATTTGCTGTGCGATAAGGAAATCCTTTAGCATAAACATCTACAGTATAAGGTGCGTGATAACTTGACGTTAAAATTACATTCAATGAGTATTGGGAAGCATCTGTTTTAGCAACGACTAAATCGAATAATTTCTCATCTTCAATACCCCATGTTCCGGAATTGCTGTCACCTCCGGCATCTGTTGCTGAGAAAAAACGATCGACTCCTTGGTATTTTGTAAAACCATTGATGTTTTGCCAACTCGAAAAACCTCCATAAAAAAGATTGGTTTGATAGCCGAGTTTTTTAAATTGACGGAAAATAGAAGTAACATAGGGCTCATTGATTTCACCAATTTTACTAATATTTACACCCATATAGGGCACATTGGTTACGATGGCGCCAAAGGAATCAAATGTGGCATCGGCTGCAGGTAGAAAATAATCGAAATGTGTTCCTTTATTTTTTATAGCATTCAATTGACTAGAAAATTGAAAAGGAAGGTATTTATCCATCAAGGGCCAAGAATCATAGCTTTCCATGATGACAATGAAAATTTGTTTCGGTTTGGCAATTAGAGCTCCTTGGGCTTTTTTCTTTAAATAATCGGAAACCAATGGCTTAGAAAATTGAGTATAAAAATCTTCCTCGCTCAAATAGGGGTTTTTACTGTCTAATAGGTTGATTTCATCAAAATCTTCCATGGCATAAATCAAGGATTTATAGGGATTTACAACAGTTTTGTTTAAAAAAATATCTTTAGAAACTCCAGCCCATTTTCGCAAGGCTGGAACAGTAGTTATGGATCCTCTTATTGAAAACACAAATAACAAAACAGCGATAAGTAGTATTGAAATTGTATTGGTTTTGTCATGAATTTTTTGAATCTGTCGAAATATCAATTCTTTGTTTTCAAAATATCGGAATAGAAGTACACTTACCACTATTGTAACGATCATTCCAATTAGATTGATAAAAGGATGAAAATCTTCCAGAATGGTATTAAAAACTGCTTTTTGATCGTCATACAACCCTAAAAACAAGAAGTTATTGAATTGATTATGATATTCTCCAAAATAATTTAAAGTGATAAAACAAATTAGAGTTGACAATAGAATGAAAAGAAATTGACTCAATATTCGAATGTATCGAATGATTTTAAAAGCATTCCAATAGGAGAGAACCAACAAACTTACAAAGGGAAGTAGAATAAAGTAAGCAACTGCCATACAATCAAAACGGAATCCCATTAAAAACACTTTGAATAATTCGCCAAAGGAAAGTTCAATATCAATTTGTTTTTGAAAAAGCAAAATAAAAGAAATACGGAAAAGCAGAAAGAAGACTACGCCAAAAAACCAAAAAAAACTAATGTTGGCAATTTCTTTTAAAATGTTTTCCTTTTTGGTATTCATAATTTTTTTGATACGTTTTTGATTTAAATAGATTCTATGAAAAAATGAAATGAAATTTTTTTGATCACGCTTTATTTTCCAAAACTACATTAAAAGAAATCGAAGTTATGAAAAGCAAATATATCTAATTTAGAAAATAAATTGGTGAATATTAACTACCAATATTGCCGATAAACATCATCGCCCTTGTGTTTGAAAGAGTATTTTTCCATTTCATCGATTTTCTAATAATTTTATAATTATTGTTCTTACGTTTGAATAGAAATTATCAAATACTTCTTCTTATGAATATGAAAGATACACAAAGTTCGTTATATCGTTTGGAATATTTTGAAGGCTATAAATGTGGACTTAATCCCGCAATTAAAGCCAATAAGAAGAAGCGTCACGATGCTTTTTCAACTGGATTTACCTTAGGAAGATTAGAATTTGAAAGTTTAAATGGATCACTTACTAATGGAATTCCAAGTGCTATCGTGAATACGAAAGTATTGGAGGATTTCCAATTAGCTGGCATGTTGGGTTTAAGTATTGAAACAGAAAACTATACATCCTATCAATTGCATATTATCTTGCAATGGTATGAAAATGGAATCGAACAATATGATCCAAATCAAAGCAGTTATCTCATTGAAATTCTAGAAAGCAACGGAATTGAAATAAGATCAATACAGTAAAAAAACTTTACTTTAATACTTCATTATTTATAATGAATCATCATTCCAATACCTAATTGTTTTCCGTCATAATAAGGTGAAATCAATGAACTGACATTCTTATTCGATTTGAATAGTAAGTTATGGGTATACGGGTAAATCCAATAAGCAATTTTGGTGCTTAGAATTCCAATTCCAGCTCCCATCGAAACATCGGATAACCAATGCCTGTTGTTGTAGATTCTTAAAAAACCTGTTCCACTTGCTACAACATAACCAGATATTCCATACCAAATAGACTCGTCTTTATATTCTTGCCAAAGAAATTCAGCTCCGGCGAAAGCTGTAGCTGTATGACCAGAAGGGAAAGAATTATCGGCTCTTCCATCTGGGCGTTCAATTTTTGAATTTGATTTTAAACACATCACACTTCCAGTCATTAGGATAAAAGAAGTCCCTAAAAGTAATGTTCGATCTCTAAAATTATGTTTTCCTTTTATGCCAATTGCATTCAAAACATAAACCGAAGCAAAAGGTGCGAATTGCATATAATCATCCGCTTTGATTGGAGAATTGTTATTCCGAATTACTTCATCTCTAATGTCAATATTAATTGATTTTAAGTAATCATTATTTAAGGCAACTACACCATAAGTCATAAGTGCAGCAGGAATTATTAGTTGTTTGGTCGAAAATGGTAATGAAGTTTCTTTTTTCTTAACAAGACTATCTTGCGTTTGATTTACTTGTGCAAAAAGGAATAATGGAGTCAGTAAAAAGTAAAAATAAAAAAATGTTTTAGAACTACTCATAAATATTCAAATCAAAAAAGATGCAATATAGTCTCTTTAATGAATTGACAAAAATTTAACAAGAGTATTTTAAAAAAGAATATTTCAAATCATAATAATATCCTTTTAAAAAGTAAATGTATTTTGTTTTCTACTATTTAATTTCTCGATAATTTCTTCATTCGAAAATGAAACGATAGCTGTTCCGAAAACAGAATAATTTCTTTCCTTCAATTGTTGAAAACTCGTGTTCAATTTTCCTCCGTAAATACCTATTTTTGCTTTCTATCTGAGAAGACTTATTTCCTCAGCGATTCTAAAAATGCAAAAACACATCAGTCAACTTAACGAAGCACAACAAGAACCTGTTTTACAGAAAGATGGGCCCATGATTATTATAGCTGGAGCTGGCTCTGGAAAGACACGTGTGCTAACGGTTCGAATTGCTTATTTGATGAGTTTGGGTGTTGACGCCTTTAGTATTTTAGCTTTGACTTTTACTAACAAAGCAGCGCGTGAAATGAAATCACGTATCGCTCAGATCGTAGGTTCTAACGAAGCCAAGAATTTGTGGATGGGAACTTTTCACTCCGTATTTGCTCGTATACTTCGCTCGGAAGCAGATAAGTTGGGATATCCGTCGAATTTTACGATTTATGATACCCAAGATAGCGTTCGATTGATTTCGGCTATTATCAAAGAAATGCAACTCGACAAAGACATCTACAAACCAAAGCAAGTTTTAAGTCGAATATCCTCCTATAAAAATTCACTCATTACCGTAAAAGCGTATTTCAATAATCCCGAACTGCAAGAGTCAGATGCGATGTCGAAGAAACCTCGCTTGGGTGAAATTTATCAAAATTATGTGGAGCGTTGCTTTAAAGCGGGCGCCATGGACTTTGACGATTTGCTCTTAAAAACCAACGAATTGCTGAATCGTTTTCCAGATGTATTGGCGAAATACCAAGATCGTTTTCGATACATATTGGTGGATGAGTACCAAGATACCAATCACTCGCAGTATTTGATTGTTCGCGCTTTGTCTGATCGATTTCAAAATATTTGTGTGGTAGGCGATGATGCGCAAAGTATCTATGCTTTTCGGGGTGCGAATATCAATAACATTTTGAATTTTCAAAAGGATTATGAAAACGTCAAAACCTATCGCTTAGAACAGAATTATCGGTCGACGAAAAATATCGTAGAAGCCGCGAATTCAATCATCGAAAAGAATAAAACCCGTTTGGATAAAGTCGTATGGACTGCCAACGATTTGGGGAATAAGATCAAAGTACACCGCAGCATTACCGACAGCGAAGAAGGCCGCTATGTGGCCAGCACCATTTGGGAGCAAAAAATGCAACATCAAATGATGAACGGGCAGTTTGCGATTTTATATCGAACCAATGCACAATCCAGATCGATGGAAGATGCGTTGCGAAAAAGAGATATTCCCTATCGCATTTATGGCGGTTTGTCTTTTTATCAAAGAAAAGAAATCAAAGATGTCTTGTGCTATTTGCGTTTGGTCATCAATCCAAAAGATGAAGAAGCGTTGATTCGTGTGATCAATTATCCCGCGAGAGGTATTGGTGATACGACAATTGAAAAACTAACGATTGCGGCCAATCATTACAAGCGTTCCATTTTTGAAGTGATGCAAAACATCGATAAAATCGATTTGAAATTAAACTCTGGAACCAAAGCCAAGTTAGAGGATTTCGTCACCATGATTCAAAGTTTTCAGGTCATTAATGAAAATCAAGATGCGTTTTATTTGGCAGATCATGTCACGAAGAAAACGGGTTTGGTTCAAGAACTGAAGAAAGACGGAACACCAGAAGGAATTGCACGTATTGAGAACATTGAGGAATTACTCAACGGTATCAAAGATTTTACCGAAGGTCAAAAAGAAATTGATGGTGCCCGTGGTTCGTTGGGCGAATTTATGGAGGATGTCGCACTTGCAACCGATTTAGATAAAGATACAGGCGATGATGATCGTGTAGCGTTGATGACGATTCACTTGGCAAAAGGACTCGAGTTTCCGTATGTATTTGTAGTCGGCATGGAAGAGGATTTATTTCCAAGTGCGATGAGTATTAGCACTCGAAGTGAATTGGAAGAAGAACGTCGTTTGTTTTATGTAGCGCTCACAAGAGCAGAAAAACAAGCGTATTTAACCTATGCGCAATCGCGTTACCGTTGGGGAAAATTAACGGATAGTGAGCCTTCGCGTTTTATAGAAGAAATCGATGGACAATATTTGGAATATCTATCGATTGAAGAAACCAATTATCGCTACAAACCCATGATTGATAACGATATTTTTGGGGATGTCGACAAGTCGAAATTACGATTGGCAAAACCAGTAAGTAGTGCTCCTCCAAAAAAATATGGCGATGAACCTACAGCGATTATTCGAAAACTAAAACCTGTTTCTGGAAATGCGCCTAGCAATTCTAATTTATTCGATTCGAAGTTGACGGTTGGAAATGTAGTCATGCATGAGCGATTTGGTAAAGGTGAAGTGATGAATTTAGAAGGCAACGGCGGTGATAAAAAAGCGGAGATTCGCTTTGAAGTCGGTGGCATCAAAAAGCTATTGTTGCGGTTTGCCAAACTCGATGTCATCGGGTAATCTAATATTCAAAAATCTAACAATCTAACAATCCAAAATGTCACAGTTCATCAAAATATACGAAGACAAACCTAACGAGGCAGCGATTAAGAAAGTCGTTGAGGTATTGCGCAATGGTGGTTTGGTTATTTATCCCACGGACACTGTTTACGGTTTGGGTTGCGATATTACCAATAGCAAGGCTTTGGAGCGGATTGCTAAAATTAAAGGCATCAAGTTAGAGAAAGCCAATTTCTCTTTTGTCTGTCATGATTTGAGTAACTTGTCAGATTATGTAAAGCAAATTGACACCTCGACTTTCAAATTATTAAAACGAGCATTACCGGGACCCTACACTTTTATTTTACCTGGAAATAATAATTTACCAAAAGAATTTAAAAAGAAAACCACGGTCGGAATTCGGGTTCCTGCGAATAATATCGCTTTAGAAATTGTCCAAATGTTAGGCAATCCGATTGTTTCTACTTCGATTCATGACGAGGATGAGGTCTTAGAATATTCAACCGATCCAGAACTGATTTTCGAGAAATGGCAGAACCTAGTTGATTTGGTGATTGATGGTGGTTATGGCGATAATATGGGTTCGACGATTATTGACTTGTCCGGTTACGAACCAGTAGTGGTGAGAGAAGGGAAAGGAGATCCGGATATTTTTTAGAATTAAAATAAAAGCAAAAGCTAAGAGTTTTTGTAAATAAAAAAAGCCCCAATTTCTCGAGGCTTCTTTATTCTTTATTCTTGTTTCCTTTCTCAACCTTATTTCGTCGGTTTCTTCATTTCTTTTTCAATCATATCATAGAACTCATCAATTTTAGGAAGCACAACGATGCGCGTTCTTCTGTTTTTCGCTCTATTGTCAGCTGAATTGTTCTCTACTAACGGAATATAATCGGCTCTTCCTGCAGCGATTAATTGCGCTGGATTGACTTTCAATTCTTTGGTTAATACACGAATAATGGCAGTTGATCGTTTCACACTCAAATCCCAGTTGTCTAATAAAACCGCATTTCCTGTAAAGGGAACATTATCAGTGTGACCTTCCACCATACATTCGAATGTTGGTTTGTCGTTGACAACTTTAGCCACTTTAGCCAAAACTTCTTTTGCTCGATCGCTTACCAAATAACTACCGCTTTTGAACAATAATTTATCAGCGATGGAGATAAATACAACGCCTTTCTCAACATTTACTTCGATATCTGGATCTGAAATACCAACGGAACTCTTCAAACTCGTCACCAAAGCCAACGTAACGCTGTCTTTTTTAGTTAACGCATCTTGCATTCTGGTAATTTTTAGATCTTTTTCTTTGATTGTTTCTAAAGCTTTTTCAATGTTTTGAGCACCTTTAGCAGACAGCGTAGTCACATTATTCATGTTTGTCAACAAATCAGCGTTGTTTTTCTTTAGAAAATCAAGTTGACTCGACATCGATTCTTTTTCACTTAAGCAAAGGTTCAATTTTACAGTGGTTGAATTTAATAAATCTTGACATTCTTTGTTTTTGGCTTCTAAAGCAGCGATTTGCTTTTTCGTTCCACACGATGTGGTGGCTAAGCAACCGACTATAGATAGTGCAATAAGTACTCTTTTCATATGATTGTAATTTAGTTTTTGCGAAGTTAAAATTTAATCGAATTTGTCTTGTCGTGTAGTTATTAAACTAATGTTAAACATTGGCTGCAAAGATAGTTCGCTTCTTGATATAATAAAAGTAAACGATACTTTTTGTTTTAAAGTACATTTTGGTTTGATGCGTATCTCGTTTTTTATAAAATCGAGGTAGCAAATAATAGAAAGAGAAATGCGCTTTTAGGATGGCAAAAGTGTGTTTTGGTTTGCCTTTTAATAAGAATTGGATTCCCGCCAAACCATCGAGACAAAGTCGAAGGAAAAGGATTGGAAGCAATCGAGATTTCGGAAGATTCTTCACCAACATCAACAACGAATTCCTAAAATTGAGATACGTTTTCTTTGGGTTTCCTTGTTGTAAAGTAGCGCCGCCCACATGATAGACTGTGGATTTTGGTGTATATTTTATGTGATGCCCGCGGTTGATAGCCCGCCAACACAAATCGATTTCCTCTTGATGGGCGAAGAAATCATCGTCAAAACCTTGCAGCGCATGATAGACTTCACTTCGGATAAAAAAGCACGCACCGGACGCCCAGAATATTTCTGTTTCATCTTCGTATTGTTGGTTGTCTTTTTCAATGGTGTCGAAAATACGGCCTCGGCAAAAAGGGTAGCCATATTGGTCGATGTAGCCACCAGCAGCACCCGCATATTCGAAGTACACTTTGTTTTTGAAATCTAGTATTTTGGGTTGAATAATCGCGGTTTTCGGTTCGTTTTTGAATTTATCAAGAATTGGCTGCAACCAATTTTCGGTCACTTCTAGGTCTGAATTGACTAAGGCGTAGATATCGAAGTGGAGGTTTTGCAACGCTTCGTTATAGCCTTTCGCAAAACCATAATTGTCTTGGTTTTGAATGATCTGAACCGAAGGAAAATGGGTTTTCAGCACGGCAATGGAATCGTCTGTAGAAGCATTGTCAGCAACAAAAATCGTCGCTTCCGGAGAATAGCGCAGCACGGAAGGCAAGAACTGTTGTAGTAGTTTTGCTCCATTCCAATTTAAGATGACGACAGCGATTTTCATTTGTATTATTAGATTTTTGGATTGTTAGATTTCTGGATTTTCGGACGTATCCAAAAATCTAAATATCCCGTTCCGGTAGTTCTTTCAAAAAAACATATTGTTCCTTTTCAAAATCCATTTGGCAAAAGTAATGATTTAGTCCATTCGTGACCATCAAATGTTGTGCTTTGAGTGTAAGGTTGTAACGCGCGATTTGATCGAAGGTGTTTTGGGAGATTTTGACTTCGGGCGCTTTGCACTCGACGAGTATAAAAATAGAACCATCGGAGTTGAAAACAACGACGTCATAGCGTTTGGTTAAGCCGTTTATTTTGAGTACTTTCTCGACGTTGATGAGCGATTTTGGATATTTCTTTTCTAATAAAAAATGATGTACTACATGTTGACGCACCCATTCTTCGGGTGTGAGAACGACAAATTTTTTGCGAATTTCATCGAAGATAGCGACAGTATTTTCACTATTTTTGAAACGAAAGTTGAAGGATGAAAATTGGAGTGGTTGCATGGGGCAAAAGTAAATAAGATTTTTGGATTATGAGTTTGTTAGACAAATCCAATAATCTAAAAATCCAATAATCCTTCCCCTAGCCCCGATGGAAGTGGAAATCCTTTTGTGGAGGCAACGAAACAAAAGATTGCAACGAACAGCGGGATTAGCTCCGAAAAAAAGAAAAGAAACAAGAGACAAGACCATGGATGAAGTCGTAAAGATTGTAAATGATATTAAAAACGGGCAGATCAAACCGATCTATTTTTTGATGGGCGAGGAGCCGTATTATATCGATAAATTGTCGGATTATATTGAGGAAAATGTATTGACTGAAGAGGAAAAAGGCTTTAATCAAACAGTTTTGTACGGGCGCGATGTGACTATTGAAGACATCATTTCATCTGCCAAACGCTATCCGATGATGGCGGAACGACAAGTACTTATTGTGAAAGAAGCGCAGGATTTGACCAAAACGATTGACAAATTAGAAAGTTATGCGGAGAACCCGATGCTCTCGACGGTATTGGTGATTTGTTATAAATATAAAACCCTCGACAAGCGCAAGAAAGTGACCAAATTATTAGACAAACATGGTTTGGTTTACGAAAGCAAAAAGCTCTACGAAAACCAAGTAGGCGAGTGGATCAAGCGGGTTTTGCAAGGAAAAAATTATACGATTGAACCCAAAGCTTCGGCGATGTTGGTGGAGTTTTTGGGAACGGATTTGAGTAAGATCAACAATGAACTGGAAAAGCTGCAAATCATTCTTCCAAAAGGCACGACGATTTCGGCAAAACATATCGAGGAGAACATTGGTTTTAGCAAAGATTTTAATGTGTTTGAATTGCGCAAAGCGATTGGAGATCGGAACCAGTTGAAAGCCTATCAAATCGCGCAATATTTTGCGGATAATCCGAAAGACAATCCGATGGTGGTGACGACAAGTTTGGTGTTTAGTTTCTTTGTCAATTTGTTGCAATACCATGGTTTGAAAGATAAAAACCCGAAGAATGTTGCCACAGTGCTCAAAGTGAATCCTTACTTCTTAAAGGATTATGATATAGCGTTGAGGAATTACCCGATGAAAAAAGTCAGTGCGATCGTTGCCAAACTGCGCGATATTGATGTGAAGAGCAAAGGTGTGGGGGCGAATGCGTTGCCGAATCATGATTTGTTGAAGGAAATGTTGGTGGGGGTTTTTAATTGAAGTAAATTTCAATTGATAATTTAGGAATATTACCGATATTTGCCCCTCTAAAATAAATACTACAAACTATGGGAATGAACAAAAATACAGTGCTTGGATGGGCGACTTTAATCATGATACTAATGGGCATACTCTTAATGGCATTGGGTGCATTTCGCTATGATGATACTGCTGGTTGGGGATTTGGTGCTGTTGGTGTGGGTTTCTTGGCGAATGCATGGGTGTTTAATGCTTTGAAAGGAAGGGTGTGAGCAATTAACAATTGATAATTAACAATTAATAATTATAAAAAAGATAAAATGTCAGACGATAAAAAAGTAATATTTTCAATGCAAAAACTGAGTAAAACTTACTCAAGCAGCGATAAGCAAGTTTTAAAGAATATTTATTTAAGCTTCTTTTACGGAGCTAAAATTGGAATTCTAGGTCTTAACGGCTCTGGAAAATCTTCTTTGTTAAAAATCATTGCAGGGGTAGACAAGAACTACCAAGGAGATGTGGTATTTCAACCGGGTTACACCGTTGGTTATTTGGAACAAGATCCGCAACTAGACGACTCGAAGACGGTCATTGAAATCGTGCGTGAAGGTGTGGCGGAAACTATGGCAGTTTTAGATGAATTCAACAAAATCAATGACCAATTTGGTTTACCAGAAGTCTATGAAGATGCCGATAAAATGCAACAACTCATGGACCGTCAAGCGGATCTTCAAGACAAAATTGATGCGCTCGGAGCATGGGAAATCGATACCAAATTAGAAATCGCGATGGATGCTTTGCGCACACCAGAAGGCGATACACCCATCAAACATTTATCGGGTGGAGAACGCCGTCGTGTCGCACTTTGTCGTTTGCTTTTACAACAACCAGATGTCTTGCTTTTAGATGAGCCAACGAATCATTTGGATGCGGAAAGTGTACTTTGGTTAGAGCAACATTTGGCACAATATGCAGGAACTGTTATAGCCGTAACGCACGACCGTTATTTCTTAGATAACGTAGCGGGTTGGATTTTAGAATTGGATCGAGGAGAAGGCATTCCGTGGAAAGGAAA
>CANHMG010000064.1 GCA_947461795.1 Flavobacteriaceae bacterium
ACCATTCCAATGTTTGCATCTGATTCAAAATGAGAAATAATGGTTTCAAAATAATTAGGAGGTAATAGGAGATCCGCATCCAATTTTACAATAAAATCATAGGCATCATCTAAAGTTTCCAACCCTTTTTGAAAAGCAAGGATGACTTTACTTCCAGGAAGATGTGCGGCATCGGACTCAATATTGACAAGCTGAATTATTTGGTTTTTTTGAGCAAATTCAGCAACGATTGAAGCGGTAGTGTCGGTAGAATGATCATTAACTACTACAACTTTGGTTGGAATTTTGGTTTGACTTTCTAGCGATTGTAGTGTAAATGAAATAAACTTTTCTTCGTTGTGCGCTGGAATTATAACGTAATATTTCATCAATTTTATACTCTTTATTTCAAAAGTAAATGTAAGCAATTAGGAAATAAAAAAAGAGGTTTCACAATTGAAAGCACCCTTTATAATTGGCATCTAGAATTCATTTTGATGGCTTCAACAGAGAATAACAAAATAATAATAAGCTACATGCAAATAAAACCAATCAAAAAAAATGCAAAATCAGATATGCTTGTTAGTGCTTAATGGCATATACGATATAATATCGGTTTGTAAAATACCTTAGTAATGGCCGAATACCAATTTGTTTCACAGGATTCGTCCATTTTTGGCGATCTATTATTTTCCAACCTGTCTTTTCCAAAAGCCAATCTAATTGCCATTCTTCAAATTCGTGATAATGTCGGTCCCAAGAATCGGTTTTACTTCTGTAAGCAGGCGAAAACCACAAGCGCATCGGTATTGAAATAAATAATTTATCAGATTGAATTTCTTTTAAAATCGTGTAGGGATTAAGTAAATGTTCAAAGATTTCAAATGCGGTTACAACGGTTGATTCTTGTTGCTGAAAAACGGCAAAATCTTCATCTAAGTCTTGACCAGTAGTATTGGTTACATTAAAACCATTTTTTTTCATCATTTTTGAAAACGGATTGTCGACGCCTAAATCTAGAATGGTTTCTGATGAATCTATGTGTTTTTTTAGAAACTCAAGGGTAAGTTTAAATCGCTTGTTGGGAAAGGTTTTCTCGTACATGTATTGCGTTTAGAAAGTATGCAAATATAGAAAGTTTGTTGCTTAAATTGTGTTCTCAAATAGATCTAGCAAAAAAAAGGAGATTTCAATAAAGGCGTCCACTTTTTGAAATGTTATCTTAGAATTCGTAAACTAGATAGGCAACAATAGCCTTATTATTCCACTAGCTATTTAAAAAAATTGGACGAATTTGGTTTGGCCTAGTATTTATATACAAAGGCATTGACATTCATCCCTGCACCGACTGAAGCGAAAAGAATAATATCACCTTTTTCAATAGAATGATGCCCAATCTTATTTGTAGTTAACAAATCGAACAAAGTAGGCAAAGTTGCAACACTACTATTGCCTAATAAATTAATACTCATTGGCATTATTTTATCTGGCATTTCTTGATTGTAAAGTTTGTAAAATCGATGAACTATAGCTTCATCCATTTTTTCATTGGCTTGATGAATCAAGATTTTTTTTACTTCATGAATAGCGATCCCACTTTTATCAAGACAGCTTTTCATCGCTTGAGGTACTTTACTTAATGCAAATTCATATATTTTTCTACCATGCATTTTAATGTAACGCACATCAGGATCTAATTCTTTATTGAATGAATTTCCAAAATATAAATAATTAGCTTCTTCATAAGAATACGTAGCACTTTCATAGGATAATAAGCCATCATTATCTTCACAAGCTTCAACTACAGTGGCTCCAGCTCCATCAGAATAAATCATGCTATCTCTATCATGAGCGTCTACAACTCGGGATAATGTTTCTGAACCAATAACCAAACAACGTTTGGCCATCCCCGATTTGATATATGCATTGGCTTGAAGCATGCCTTCGATCCAACCTGGGCAACCAAATAGAATATCGTAGGCTACACATTTTGGATTTTGAATTCGCAATTTATTTTTCACACGAGTTGCCAAACTTGGTACAGAATCCATTTGGATAGCATTGGGTTTGACATCACCAAAATTATGTGCAAATATGATGTAGTCTAGAGTTTCAGGATCTATTGCTGCATTTTTCAGGGCTTTCTCAGCTGCAAAAAAAGCTAAATCGGAAGAGCAAAATTGAGGTTCCGCATATCGTCTTTCTTCAATTCCTGTAATACTTTTGAATTTTTCAATTACTATTGCATTAGAATATGCAAAAGTTGACCCGTCTTCATTTAGAAATTGATGCTTGTCAAAGTCTGTATTTTTTACTTTTATTTCTGGAATATAGCTGCCAGAACCTATGATTTTTATATTCATTAAAGGAATGATTTCATCACTAAATTATTAATAAAAAGGTAGAATTCATTTAAAATAATTCCAATAGTATAATAAATTATGGAATAGTCAATAATTCTGTATTTAGATTATGAATGTCGTAATTATTTGCTTTTTTCCTGAGCAATTTTAATCTGCATTACCGTTGCAATATTAAGTGCGTTTGTTTTTATTTTCTCCGAATGAATCCCAATAAAATTTTGATCTACCGCCGTGTAAAAATGTGCCAACCAAATTTTAAACAATTCTGGAGAAAGATATTCTTTTTGATTTACTTCTAAATGTATTTGAGTTAGATTGTTTGTATAACCTCCAGTTCCGAATAAAACTTGTGACCAAAACGTAACCAGTATTGGTAAATGTTCTTCTAATTTTATTTTAACAACCTCAGTGAATATATAACTAATCTTCTCGTCTTGTAGTAATAATTTGTAAAAATCTTCAACAAGAAACTGCAGATCGTCTTGATTCTCTATATCCTTCATTTTTTTTTACTAAAACCCTTTTAGATTGAATAGTCTATAAGAACTTATTATTTTATATTGAAAATTATTCTTCCATATAGGCTTCAATCGGAGCACAACTACAAACCAAATTCCGATCTCCATACGCATCATCAGCTCTTCGAACACTTGGCCAAAATTTGTTTTCAGAAACATATTCTAATGGAAAAGCAGCTTGTTCTCTAGTGTAAGGATAACTCCAAGTTTCTACCGTTAACATGGCTAATGTATGAGGTGAATTTTTCAACACATTGTTTGGTTCATCAATATTAGACGCTTCAATTTCTTTACGAATGGAAATCATAGCTTCACAAAAACGATCTAATTCTTCTAAATTTTCACTTTCTGTTGGCTCGATCATCAAGGTGCCAGCAACCGGAAAAGAAACAGTTGGCGCATGGAATCCATAATCCATCAAGCGTTTCGCAATATCGGTTACTTCTATTCCTTTTTGTTTAAACGGACGACATTCTAAAATCATTTCATGAGCTGCACGTCCCATTTCACCAGTATATAAAGTATCGTAATGTCCGTTGAGTCTTTCTTTGATATAATTGGCATTTACTATTGCGTATTTAGTAGCATCCGTAACTCCTTCAGCACCTAACATAGATATATATCCATAGGAAATCAAACATACCAAAGCCGAACCCCAAGGTGCTGCTGAAATAGCAGTAATCGCATGTTCACCACCAGTTGGAACTATAGGATTTGTTGGTAAAAAGGGAACTAATTGTTTTGCCACACAAATAGGTCCAACTCCAGGGCCACCGCCACCATGTGGAATAGCAAAGGTTTTATGTAAATTCAAATGGCAAACATCTGCTCCAATAGTTGCAGGATTGGTCAATCCAACTTGTGCATTCATGTTCGCACCATCCATATATACTTGTCCACCATTGTCATGAATCAATTTTGTAACTTCTATAATCGAAGCTTCATAAACACCATGAGTAGATGGATACGTAACCATCAAACATGATAAATTTTCTTTGTGTAAAAGTGCTTTTTCTCTTAAATCATCTACATCTATATTTCCGTTTTCTAGAGTTTTAGTAACCACAACTTGCATCCCTGCCATTGCAGCTGAAGCTGGATTAGTTCCGTGAGCCGAAGCTGGAATTAAAGCAATATTTCTATGATAGTCTCCACGAGATTGATGATACGCCTGAATTACCATTAGTCCTGCATATTCGCCTTGTGCACCTGAATTAGGTTGTAAAGTTGTTCCAGCAAAACCTGTAATGACATTCAATTGTTGCTCTAATTTAGATAACATTTCCTGATAACCTTGCACTTGATTTAAAGGTGCAAAAGGATGAATGTTATTCCATTGAGGATTACTTAAGGGCAACATTTCAGCAGCAGCATTCAGTTTCATAGTACAAGAACCCAATGAAATCATCGAATGATTTAAGGACAAATCTTTGCGCTCTAACATTTTGATATAACGCATTAAGGCACTTTCAGAATGATAAAAATTAAATACTTTATGTTCTAAAAAGGAGGAGGTTCTTTCTAAACTATTCGGAAATTGATTGGTAGTTTTCAAAGAATCAAACGCATCAAAAGATTTTGAAGTTGCCTTTGCAAAAACAGAAACGATGGTATTTAAATCTGAAATACTGCTAGTCTCATTCAATGATATAGATACGGTTTGATCATCAATATAATTGAAATTTATACCCTTTTCTTCCGCTAAAACTTTTACTTTTTTAGCATCTGCTTTAACAGCTATCGTATCAAAATAAAAAGTGTTGATTTGGTAAATTCCTAGCTTTTCTAACTCATTTGCTAAAGTTGAAGCAGAGGCGTGAACTTTATTAGCTATGTATTTCAACCCTTTTGGACCGTGATACACCGCATACATTCCAGCCATTACCGCTAATAAAACCTGTGCTGTACAAATATTAGATGTCGCCTTATCTCGTTTGATATGTTGTTCTCTGGTCTGCAATGCCATTCTCAAGGCACGGTTTCCATTGGTATCCACAGTTACACCGATAATTCTTCCTGGCATACTTCTTTTATAGTCATCTTTGGTAGCAAAATAAGCAGCATGTGGACCACCATATCCTAATGGAATTCCAAAGCGTTGCGTCGTGCCCACAACAACATCAGCACCCATATCACCAGGTGGTGTCAATTTTACTAAACTCAAAATATCCGCAGCAACCGCCACTTTAATTTCATGGTCTTTTGCTTTTTGAATAAAGCCAGCATAATCATACACTTGACCATATTTTCCAGGATATTGTAAAATAGCACCAAAATAATCTGAAGAAAATTCGAATGTTTCATGATTCCCAATCACTAATTCAATTCCAATAGGAGTAGAACGTGTTTGTAAAACCGATAGGGTTTGAGGTAAAATTTCTTCCGAAACAAAAAATTTATTGATGTTACTTTTTTTCTGATCTCTCGAACGTACGTCAAACAACAATGCCATCGCTTCAGCAGCAGCAGTGCCTTCATCCAATAAAGAAGCATTGGCGATTTCCATACCAGTAAGTTCAATGACCATGGTTTGAAAATTCAAAATGGCTTCCAATCTTCCTTGTGCAATTTCCGCTTGATAAGGCGTATACGCAGTATACCAACCTGGGTTTTCTAATATATTTCGCTGAATCACCGCAGGCACAATTGCTTGATGATAACCCAATCCGATATAGGATTGAAACATCTTATTCTTGTTTCCTAATTGTTGAATATGATTGGCGAATTCGAATTCGGTCATCGCAGGATCTAAATTTAAAGGAGCTTTTAACCGAATATCATCCGGCAAAGTTTCGTATATAAGTTGCTCTATCGAATCGACTCCGATGGTTTTCAACATGTAATGCACGTCATTTTCTCTGGGCCCGATGTGTCGTAAAGCAAAGGAATCTGTTCTCATAAAAATATAGGTAGGATTGTGTGTTTTTTTGAAGCACAAATTTAGCTAATAATCTCAAAAATCAGTAGTCTTTAACCTTTCATTTTAAGTAATTTTTGAACCAAAAAGCGTTGTTATTAACAGTTTGATTAATTTTGTTGGATGAGATTAGCAAAACACATTTTCGATTTTTATATTAATACCAGTTTGCATATCGGTTTTGCAGTTTTAGCTTTGACATGCATTACTCAAAAATCTGAATCACTTCCGATTCAAATACCACTTCAATCCACCATTTTTTTTGCAACTGTGTTAGGGTATAATTTCTTGAAATACTATCAAGTTTTTAAAACCAATAAATGGCACACGCCAATCTATTACTCAATTTTAACGGTGTGTTTTTTAGCAATTCTAGGTTTTCTGTTTTTCTTTTTTAAATTAAATCAAGAAAATCAAATTCAATTTTTTTTTGCTGGTTTAGCAGTACTACTGTACTCTTTTCTAAGAAAATTCGGTTGGTTGAAAATGTTTTTAGTCAGTGGTGTGGTAACCTATGTAACGGTATTTATTCCTTATCCTAAATTGTCGATCAATTTATATATAGAACTACATCAACGATTGCTAATTTTAATTAGTTTGCTTATTCCATTTGAAATCATGGATACTCAAATCGATGCAAAAAACTTAAATACCCTACCGCAGTTATTTGGAATCAATCGAACGAAAGTTTTCGGTATTTTACTCGTAATCCCATGCATGATTTTAGAATTTTTAAAACCAAATCCAAGCTACGCATTCTTGATAATTGCTATCGTAACCGCACTTTTCATAAGATATACTTCCCTCCAACGCAATTCCTATTACACTTCTTTTTGGGTAGAAAGCGTACCAATTTTATGGTGGATTTTACTCTTAATTCTTAATTTTTAATTTTCTTGGCGTTCCCTACGGTCGGGCTTTCCGCACTCGCTTCCCGATAAAAAAATCGGGAGAGCTCAGACAAATGCTACAATCCCTAACGCAGCGTGGTGCAATCTTACGATCTTAAAATCTAAAAATCCAATAATCTAAACTAATCCCGCCCGCTTCAACAAAGCTTCCGGTTTCGGCTCTTGGCCTCGGAATCGTTTGTACAAAACCATCGGTGCTTCAGTGCCACCTTTCGAAAGGACGTTGTCTTTAAATTTTGTTGCCACTTCTTTATTAAAAACACCTTTTTCTTTGAAGTAGTCAAACGCATCGGCATCCAACACTTCCGCCCATTTGTAGCTGTAATAACCCGAAGAATAACCGCCTTGAAAAATATGTGAAAAAGCAGTACTCATCGCATTTTCCTTGACATCTGGGTACAATTGCGTGGCAGCGAATTGTTGGGTTTCAAAGGCTTTTAAATCGGTAATGCCGCTTGGGTCTTGTCCGTGCCAACCCATGTCTAACAACCCAAAACTCAATTGTCGCATCGTGGCCATGCCTTCTTGAAAACTTGCACTTTCCTTTATTTTCTCCACCAAATCCATCGGAATCATTTCGCCTGTTTCGTAATGCGTCGCAAACAACGCCAAGGCTTCAGCTTCGTAACACCAGTTTTCCATGATTTGGCTCGGCAGTTCAACGAAATCCCAATAGACTGAAGTTCCCGACAAACTAGGATAGGTCGTATTGGCTAACATCCCATGCAAACCGTGACCGAATTCATGAAACAAGGTCGTCACTTCATTAAAAGTCAACAATGATGGTTTGGTTTCCGTTGGTTTGGTAAAATTGCATACATTAGAAATATGCGGGCGTTCATTCACGCCGTCTTTGATATATTGCGATTTAAAAGAGGTCATCCAAGCGCCATTGCGTTTGCCTTTTCGTGGAAAGAAATCGGCGTAGAAAATCGAAACTAAATTTCCGTTTTCGTCTTTCACTTCATAAGTAGTGACTTCGTCATGATATTTATCAATATCGAAAATTTCGGTAAAGGTCAATCCGTAGAGTTTTTGCGCAATCGTAAAAGCACCCGCCAACACTTTCTCTAACTGAAAATAAGGTTTCAATTTCTCGTCGTCCAAATTGAATAACTGTTGTTTTAGTTTTTCGGAATAATACGCGCCATCCCATTTTTCGAGTTGTTCAATGCCATCGAGTTCCTTGGCAAATTGTGTCAATTGTTTGAATTCTCGTTCGGCTGCTGGTTTGGCTTTGGCCATTAAATCTTGCAAAAATGAAGTGACTTTTTCAGGCGTTTGCGCCATACGTTCTTCTAAGACAAAATGGGCATGCGTAGCGTAGCCTAATAAGTTGGCTCTGTCGAAACGCAACTTGGCAATTTTCAAGACGATAGCTTGGTTGTCGTATTCGTTGTTTTGAAAACACTTTGCGCCAAAGGCAATTGCCATTTTTTTGCGCAACACGCGATTGTCTGCGTACGTCAAAAACGGAATGTAACTTGGATGGTCTAAGGTAAATATCCAACCGTCCTGATTTTGACTTTTAGCGAGTGCTCTTGCGGCTTCTATCGTGCCTTCCGGCAAACCAGACAAGTCTTTTTCGTCGGTCAAATGCATTTGGAACGCATTGGTTTCTGACAGTACATTTTCGCCAAATTGCAAACTTAACTTCGACAATTCCTTGTCGATTTCGCGCAATTGCAGTTTCTTGTCTTCCGATAAATTGGCGCCATTTCGGGAAAAGCTTTTGTATTTTTTGTCTAATAGCGTCGTTTGCTCTGGACTTAAATTCAGTTGGTCTTTTTGTTCGTACACCGCTTTTACTTTGGCAAATAAATCGGTGTTGAGTCTGATGTCGTTGCTAAATTCAGATAGCAAAGGCGATACATCTTGTGCAATTTTCTGCAGTTCATCATTCGTTTCCGCGGAATTCAAATTGAAAAAAATGCTCGAAATCCGATCGAGGATATCGCCGCTAAACGCCATGGCTTCAATCGTATTTTCAAAAGTAGGTGCGGCTGGGTTTTTGACAATCGCATCGATTTCGGTTTTGGCTAAAGCAATTCCCTCTTGAAAAGCAGGAAGGAAATCTTCGTTTTTGATTTGCGAAAAAGGTGCGGTGTCGTATTTGGTTTGGAATTTTTGTGTTAGAATCATGGCTCGCGAAGGCGCAGAGGCGCAAAGGTTTTGATGTTAGTGAATTGGTTTTGTTCAATATTCAAAATTCGTTAATCAACGTTCAACATTTTTGAAGTCTGAACAACGAACTACGATTGTTGAATTTTAAGCTGAAGCCCTAGCCCCGATAGCAGCGATATCCTTTTGTGGCGCAACGCAGAACAAAAGATATAGCGTATAGCGGGAACCAGCTCCTTATTTTATTTATTTTTCAAATTGTCCGACGACGCATTCACGCTGTCTTTTAGGCTTTCTTTATATTGAATGATTTTCGATTGGATGTTTTTGTCGTGACTTCCTATAATTTGTGCCGCCAAAATTCCAGCGTTTTTGCCGCCATTCAACGCCACTGTTGCTACAGGAACACCGCCGGGCATTTGAAGAATCGACAGCACACTGTCCCAACCGTCGATAGAATTGCTAGATTTTACCGGCACGCCAATCACAGGCAACGGCGACATTGAGGCGACCATTCCGGGCAAATGCGCTGCGCCTCCAGCTCCAGCAATAATCACCGCGATTCCTTTGTTGTGGGCGTTTTTGCTAAAATCGAATAGTTTTTCGGGTGTGCGATGCGCTGAAACAATATCGACTTCCGTCTCGATATCGAAACTTTTGAGGATATCGATGGCTTCTTGCATGATGGGCATATCGGAGATACTTCCCATAACGATGGCTACTTTCATATTAATTAACAATTAATAATTAACAATTTTTTCCGCTTCGCTCCAAACTGTTTGGCTGCGCCTCGGGTTATAATTACTCGGCAACGACACGAATCGTGTTTTTGACAAGTTCTGCGATTTTTCTGGCTTCCTTCATATCTTCATTGACGATGGTCACGTGGCCCATTTTTCGGAACGGTCGCGTTTGCTTTTTTCCGTAGAGGTGCGGCGTAACGCCATCGATGGCTAATATTTCATGGATGTTTTCGTACACGACATTCCCTGAAAACCCTGCTTCACCTACCAAATTGACCATGATGCCAGCCACTTTACTGTCGGTGTTGCCCAACGGCAAATTGAGTATGGCGCGCAGATGATTTTCGAATTGCGACGTATAACTCGCTTCTATAGAATAATGTCCGGAATTGTGAGGGCGAGGTGCAACTTCATTGACTAAAATTTCATCGTCTTGCGTTTGAAACATTTCGACCGCTAACAGTCCAACGGGTTCAAAAATAGCAGCGACTTGTAGCGCAATTGCCGTAGCTTTTTTCGCCACTTTGTCATCGATTCTGGCGGGACAAATAACGTATTCTACTTGGTTGGCTTCGGGATGAAATTCCATTTCAACTACCGGATAGGTTTTGACTTCTCCCGAAACATTGCGAACGACAATAACGGCTAGTTCGTTTTTGAATGGGATTATTTCTTCCGCAATGCATTCCGTGTTGGGAAGCGCATTCAAGTCAGACAACTCTCGAATTATTTTTACACCATAACCGTCGTAACCAAATTCGGTGCATTTCCAAACAAACGGCAATGAAATAGTTTCATTTTCGATGCTATTTCGTAAGTCACTAGGAGTAGCGAATAATGAGAAATCGGCGTTTGGAATTTTATTTTGGCGATACAATTCTTTTTGAACGCCTTTATTCTGTATTTTTTTTAGTGTTTTTGGAGAGGGTAAAACGCGAATTCCTTCCGCTTCGAGTTGCTCTAATGCAGCAAGGTTCACCAATTCAATTTCGAAAGTTAACACATCCACGAGTTTTCCGAAAGCGTAAACGGTTTCATAATCCATCAAATCGCCTTGAACAAAAATATTGCAGGCAATCTTAGAAGGAGCATCTTCGCTTGGGTCAAGGACCAAAGTCTGAATATCCCATTTTCGTGTTTCCGATAGCAGCATCTTGCCTAATTGTCCGCCGCCGAGGATGCCTAACTTAAAATCGGAAGAAAAGAAGTTCATGTTATTGCCTTGTTTGCGCAAAGATAGAGAAGATTCATTCTCTAATTCCTACTTTTTTACAAAAAAGGTCTGTTCACGTACTACTTACTACTGAATACTTTACTAAATTTGCACCTTATAAAAATAAAAAGATGATACAACTCCACGATAAACATTTTGTTCCTTTCATTTCATCCGAAGAAATTGAATTCGCGATAGCCAACATGGCCAAACAAATGGATGATGATTTTTTTGATGAAATCCCAGTATTTGTTGGAGTTTTAAACGGATCCTTTATGGTTTTGTCCGATTTAATGAAACAATATCGCGGTATGTGCGAAGTCAGTTTTGTTAAAATGGCCTCTTACGAAGGAACACAATCTTCCAACGAGGTAAAGCAACTCATCGGAATTAACCAAAATCTAGAAGGTAGAACTGTAGTAATTGTTGAAGACATTGTCGATACCGGCAACACCGTAGAAGAACTAAAAGCCATTTTCAAAGAGAAAAAAGTAAAACATCTCAAAATAGCGACTTTATTTCTAAAACCAGAGGTCTATAAAAAAGACATCAAATTAGATTACGTTGGGATCCGAATTCCAAACAAATTTATTGTAGGTTTTGGTCTAGATTACGACGGCTTAGGCAGAAACCTCAAAGACATCTATCAACTCGCAGAATAATAACTCAGTCTCTCAACAACTCAGTGACTCAGCAACTTTAAATAAAATGATCAACATCGTTCTTTTCGGAAAACCAGGTGCAGGAAAAGGCACACAAGCTGAATTTTTAAAAGGAAAATACAATTTAACCCATTTGTCAACGGGAGATATTTTTAGATACAACATCAAAAACGAAACGGAATTGGGTATGCTAGCCAAAACCTATATGGATAAAGGCGATTTGGTGCCCGATGAAGTCACCATTCAAATGTTGCAAAGCGAAGTGGATCAAAACCCACAATCTAGCGGTTTTTTATTCGACGGATTCCCAAGAACAATCGCCCAAGCCGAAGCGTTAGATTCTTTTTTAGTATCCAAAAATCAAAGCATCACAGCAACAATTGCACTCGAAGCTAACGATGAAATATTAGTGCAACGCCTTTTAGAAAGAGGAAAAACTTCTGGAAGACCAGACGATCAAGACGAAGAAAAAATTAGAAATCGCTACGACGAGTACAATCAAAAGACCGCGCCATTAATGCAGTATTACCAAGCGCAAGGAAAATTTCACGCCGTAGATGGCATCGGTTCCATCGAGGAAATTACACAACGTTTGAGTGCTGTGATTAATAATTTATAGGAGCTTTTCCGGCTGTACGTTGCTATCTTTTGTGCCACTCGAGCGAAGTGAATTGACGGCGCAAACAAAGGCACAAAAGGATATCCACTGCCATCCGGGCTAGTCTCGATAACCGGAACATCCGAGTTGTCATCAACCAAATTTATTACATTGGAATTACTCATCATTCTTTTTTTAATTCTTCTCAATGGCGTTTTCTCAATGTCGGAAATTGCCTTGATATCCGCCCGAAAAACGCGTTTGGAATCAGCTGCAAAAAAAGGACATGAAGGCGCTAAAACAGCTTTAGATTTAGCCAATTCACCCAACAAATTATTATCAACGACTCAAATCGGAATTACCTTGATTGGGATTCTTACCGGTATTTTTAGTGGCGATTCGATTACGACTAGTGTACAGATTTTCGTGAGTGGTTTCGAAAGTTTAAAACCCTTTTCGCATTCGATTGCTGTCGCGTTTGTCGTCCTGATTTTGACATTTTTCTCTTTGGTTTTAGGGGAATTGTTGCCCAAAAGAATCGGATTAAATCACCCAGAAAGCATCGCTAAAGCAGTCGCCATGCCTATGAAAATGATTTCAGTACTTACCGCGCCTTTTATTTGGTTGCTTACGATTTCAACGGAGTTCTTGTTGAAAATTTTTAATATCAAACCGTCTGCAGATGGCAAAGTAACCGAGGAGGAAATTAAAGCCATCATCAAAGAAGGCACCGAAGGCGGTGAAGTACAAGAAATCGAACAAGATATTGTAGAACGCGTGTTTCATATTGGCGACAGAAAAGTCAATTCGTTGATGACGCATCACAAATCTGTTGTTTTTTTACCTTTGCATGCCGATAAGAATGAAGTTCGTGACTTAATGCTTGATGAATTGCATTCGATTTATCCTGTCTATGATAAGAACCATGATGACATTGTCGGTGTAGTCAACTTGAAAAACATATTCGCTCATTTTGAAAATTCCGACTTTAATTTGAAATCAATTATGACGGAGGCACCTTTTATCATGGAACAAACAACCGCGTATAAAGCATTGGAAAATTTCAAGAAAAGCGGGATTCATTACTCGTTTGTTTCGGATGAATATGGCGTATTTCAAGGCGTGATTACCTTAAATGACATTTTAGAAGCATTGGTCGGTGACGCGGCTGACTTCTATAAGGAAGACTTTCAATTGGTCGCACGTGAGGACGGCACTTGGTTAGTCGACGGACATTATTCCTTGCATGATTTCTTGACCTATTTCGATTTGGATGAATTGATAAGTGACTATGAAGTAAATACCGTTAGCGGTTTAATAATGACGGAATTATCTCGTATTCCGAAACAAGGGGAAAAATTAATTTGGCAAAAATTCGAATTGGAGGTCATCGATATGGATGGGGTGAAAATCGATAAAGTGATGGTGAAATCCTTGAGGGATTAAATAGTTGTCCGTTTTTTAACAGACAACCAACAACAAAAATTATGACTGAGGGCAATTTCGTAGACTACGTAAAAATATATGTTTCTTCCGGAAAAGGAGGGAAAGGATCGACGCATTTGCATCGTGAAAAATTTATTGAAAAAGGCGGTCCAGATGGAGGAGATGGAGGACGTGGAGGTCACGTTTATTTAGTGGGTAATAAAAGTTTATGGACCTTGTTTCATCTCAAATTTGCACGACATGTAAAAGCAGGTCACGGCGGCGATGGTGGTGGAGATCGGAGTACAGGAGCCGATGGCGATGACAAATTTATTGAAGTGCCATTAGGAACTGTTGTTCGCGATAAAGAAACCAATGAAATCCTTTTCGAGATTACAGAAGATGGCGAAAAACGAATTGTAGCACAAGGCGGCAAAGGTGGATTGGGTAACTGGCATTTTAGAAGTTCTACCAATCAAACACCACGCTATTCACAACCGGGTTTGCCTTCGGAAGAAGTGGATATGATTTTAGAATTGAAAGTCCTAGCTGATGTTGGTTTGGTAGGTTTTCCCAATGCAGGAAAATCGACTTTACTTTCGGTGTTGACATCCGCGAAACCGAAGATTGCCGATTACCCGTTTACGACTTTAAAACCCAATTTGGGAATCGTGGCGTATCGCGATTACCAATCGTTTGTGATTGCCGATATTCCAGGAATTATTGAAGGCGCTGCGGAAGGCAAAGGATTGGGTCATTATTTTTTACGACATATCGAGCGAAATTCTACGCTTTTGTTTTTGGTTCCTGTAGATACGCCAAACATCAAAGCGGAGTATGATATTTTGGTGAATGAACTCACGAAATACAATCCAGAAATGCTAGACAAAGAACGCATGTTGGTGATTTCGAAGTGTGATATGTTGGATGATGAATTGAAAGCAGAACTCAAAAAGCAATTGGACAAAGAATTCAAAAACATTCCGTATTTGTTTATTTCATCGGTGGCGCAACAAGGTTTGACGGAGTTGAAGGATAGGTTGTGGAGTATGTTGAATGAATAGGAATATCAGATTTTGTTTCTCAGTGCCATTTGACTAAGTAGTATGCTTGAATTTAAAACCTCTGTTTTTCTAAAAATTCTTTCCTCGTTATTTTTTTTAGGTTCAGGAATTATCTGGAAAAAAATATTGATGGGCGAAAGAAAGAATTATCATTTTATTTTCTTTAGGGTTATTGCCAGCTTATTTTTTATTTCTACAATGGCAGTACTAGTAAATTTTTTTGGAATTGATTTTTTTAAGCCACTAGACACTACAATAATTGGGTTAAAGGATTGGATAATTTGCATCTCAATTTGTTTATTTAGCTTTTGGGGACTTTATTTTTATACCAATGCAATGCAAATAGGAAGGTATAGTATTACAGCACCACTAGTTGTGATTTCTTCAGCATTTTCATTTTTAACATCCTTGATTGTTTATGATGAAACATTAAGTAATTCAAAATACGGTGCTTTAGCTCTCATTACAATAGGATTATTAGTGCATCAGAAGGAGAAATTGAGGCAGTTCCAAATGTCTAAGGAAGTTGTTCTAGTGTTATTA
>CANHMG010000065.1 GCA_947461795.1 Flavobacteriaceae bacterium
GCTTCAAAATAAACTTGTAACAAAAATCGTAAATTCGTGACAAATTCGCATGATGCTAAAATTATTTAAAGAGAACGTCCGAATCGCATTGGGTTCCATTAGAACTCAACTTCTCCGAACTATTCTGACCGTACTAATTATTGCAATCGGAATAACAGCTTTGGTCTGCATTCTTACAGTTGTAGCGGCACTTGAGAACACCTTGTCTTCTAATTTTGCATCCATGGGTTCGAATACTTTCAACATCAACCAGTATGCTATATCCAGTATTCGTGGGAATGGTGGAGAACGAGAATTCATCAATCCCATAATTTCGTATCCTGAAGCAATCGCATTCAAACAAAAATACCACTACCCTTTAACACAAACTTCCTTGTCATTTAAAGCAGTTTCGAATGCTGAAGTGAAATTTGAAAATAAAAAAACAGATCCCGAAATTTCGGTGGTTGGTGTCGACGAACATTACATGCCCAACTCTGGATTGGAAACTACAAAAGGTAGAAATTTTACTGGATTTGATATTTCAAACAATACGTATTGTTGTATTGTTGGTTCTGATTTTGAAAAAGATTTATTGAAAGATACGAATCCAATTGACAAAGTTATTTCGATTCGAGGTGCCAAATTTAAAGTGATCGGAGTCCTAAAAGAAAAAGGTTCCACTTTCGGGAACAGTCAAGATTTACGAGTATTAATGCCCATACAAATTGCAAGATCCCTCTTCAACAAACCCAATATCGATTATAGCATTAGCGTGATGATTGAGAAAAAAGAATTACTAGATCAAGCTATCGATAATGCTGTGGGAACTATGCGAAGAATTCGAAAATTAAGTCCTATAAAAGACTCCAATTTTGGCATTTCAAGAAGCGATGATTTAATCAATAAAATTTTAGGAATTACACAATATCTTGGGATTTCTGCCTGGGTTATTGGGATCATTACCATCTTCGGATCTTCGATAGCCTTGATGAATATCATGTTGGTTTCCGTCACAGAACGTACTCGAGAAATTGGAGTTAGAAAAGCGTTAGGAGCCAAACGAAAAACCATTGCAACGCAGTTTTTTATTGAAACTTTAGTAATTGGTCAGATGGGTGGAATCTTAGGAATAATACTCGGTATTTCAGCAGGTTACGGAATTGCCTCCTTATTAGATTTTGATTTTGTAACGCCATGGGCAGCTATATTTTCTGCCTTCGTAACTACTTTTGTGGTTGCAATAGTATCCGGTTCTTTTCCTGCTTTGAAAGCTTCAAAATTAGATCCAATTGAAGCCTTGAGATACGAATAAAATTATTTTTTGGTTGCACGAATCATTCGGTCATTGTTATAAATGTCTTTTTTTAAAGTTACATTTTCAAATCCCATTTCAACTAATAAATCATTCATTTCCTTCCCTAAATATTGATTAATTTCAAAAAATAAATAACCATTAGGGTTTAGGTTTTTTAAGGCTAATCGTGCAATTTTTCGATAAAAAAGCAATGGGTCCTTATCGTCTACAAATAATGCTAAATGCGGTTCATGGTCTAAAACATTTTTCTTTATTTCAGCTTTTTCTAAAGTACGAACATAAGGTGGATTGGAAATTATACAATCCAATTGATTCTCTAAATCGGAAGTTTCTAAGATGTTTTTTTGAATAAACTGCACCGAAACATCATTTAAGACGGCATTCTTTTGAGCGACTTCTAATGCGCCTTTAGAAACATCTATCGCAGTCACTATAGAGTCGGCTCTATTTTTGGCAATTGAAATCGCAATGCATCCGCTTCCTGTTCCGATATCGAGGAAAGTATTCAAATGCGAAGTGCAACTCAAAACCCATTCAACTAATTCCTCAGTTTCTGGTCTTGGTATCAAAACATTTTCATTGACTTCGAATTCTAAACCATAAAAACTTGTTGTTCCAAGTAGATATTGAATTGGAATTTCGAGTAAAAGTTGTTTTAAAATCAGATTCCACGCTAAAAGTTGTGTGTCAGAGAATTCACTATTCGGCAACAACGCCAAATCGATTCGCTTCAATTTTGTAGTATTCTCTAGTATTAAATAAAAGAAACTCTCCGCTTCATGAACATCGTAAAGAGACGTAAGTTCATCCAAAAAATACGATCTGTAATCTCTAATTTTCATTGCAAAAAGGGAATTCTATTTTCATTATATATAAAAGGAAAGGACAAACAAATATAAGTAAAACCCTTATGAAATTATATTGAAACTATATTAAAACTAAAATCCTATTTTTGCGAGGTGAAGGCTCATGAAAAATACATGCTTCGTTGCTTAGAATTAGCAAAAAAAGGTATCGCTGCTGCTTTACCAAATCCTTCTGTCGGCGCAGTTATTGTATATCAAAATACAATTATTGGTGAAGGATTTACGGCTGCTTACGGTGGCTCTCATGCAGAAGTAAATGCCATTAATGCTGTGAAAAACAAATCGCTTTTGAAAGAAGCGACACTTTATGTGAGCTTAGAACCTTGTAGCCATTTCGGAAAAACACCGCCATGTTGTGATTTGATTTTATTACATGAAATTCCAACGATAATTATTGGCACTGTCGACCCAAATATAGTAGTAGCTGGAAAAAGCATTCAAAAATTAAACGAGGCTGGAAAGACTGTTGTAGTGGGGATTTTGGAAAAAGAGTGTCGAGAATTGAATCAGCGTTTTTTTACTTTTCATCTCAAAAAAAGACCTTACATCATCTTGAAATGGGCAGAAAGTTCGGATGGATTTATTGCTCCAATTAAAGAAAATAGAAATAATGAAAATAAGCCATATTGGATTTCGAACGAGTACTCTCGTCAATTAACACATAAATGGCGAAGTGAAGAACAAGCAATTTTAGTAGGTACACAAACAGTTATCGACGATAATCCTAGATTAGATGTGAGAGATTGGACAGGTAAAAATCCAATAAAAATTGTTTTAGATCAAAAGAATCGAATTCCAAAAGAAAATTATATCTTTGATAATCAGTCAAGAACGATCATACTTTCTGCTGCTGAAATAGATTATAATAAGAATATAGGACAGCAAATAGCTACTTTTTTATTTGAAAACACTATTTTATCAGTAATTATTGAAGGCGGTCTACAAACTTTACAGACTTTTATAGAGGAGAATCTTTGGGATGAAGCTAGAGTTTTTAAAGGAACAAGCGTTCTAGGCAATGGAATAAAATCTCCAAAACTAAAAGCAAAGTTAGTGGCTACTAGAGCTATTTTAAAAGATGAACTATTAATATATCAGAACCATGATTAACACTATTATTTTCGATTTTGGTAACATCTTTATCAACTTAGAAAAAGAAGCTACTATAGCTGAATTTAAAAAATTAGGACTTGATGGTCCTAATGAAGAATTGTTAGTGATGAATGATTTATTTGAAAGAGGAAAAATAAGCGAACAACAATTCATTGATGGTTTTAATAAATTTATTCCAAATGCCGATGTTCATGATATTCGCAAAGCGTGGAATGCTGTCATTGGAGAATTTCCTTTGTATCGATTGGAATTTTTACAAATGCTATCTAATAAGTACCGGTTGTTTTTATTGACGAACACCGATGCTATACATATCAGTAGATTCGAACATATGGCGGGTATTTCTTTTTTTAGTGATTTCTACCAATGTTTTGAAAAAGTATATTATTCGTTTGAAATGGGGATGCGAAAACCAGAAGAAGAAATTTTCAATCACATTCTTAAAAAACATGATTTATCTCCTAAACGTACTTTGTTTATAGATGATAAAAAAGAAAATACAGATGCTGCAGCCGCATTAGGTATTCAAGTTTGGAATTTAAAAGTAGGTGAAGAAGATGTAGTAGATTTATTTGACAAAAAAATTCTCTAATTCCATTTGAAAGACAACGATTCCTTCAAAACTATTCAGAACCCTTCTGAAGAAATTCTTTTTAAAGAAAAAAACAGCAAATTCTACGGTTATGCTTTCCCAATACTTTCTGAAGAGGAAATCAAACCTTTAATCGAAATTTTACGGAAGAAACATTGTAATGCGGGTCATTTTTGTTACGCCTTTCAAATAGGAACATCCCAAATAATACATAGAGCAAACGATGATGGCGAACCTAGCAATAGTGCTGGCATGCCGATTTATGGTCAAATTCAATCTTTTGAATTAACAAATGTATTAGTGGTAATTGTTCGCTATTTTGGGGGCACAAAATTAGGTGTTGGAGGTTTGATTTCAGCCTACAAAACTGCTGCTCAAATGACGCTACAAAATGCTGAAATAATTGAAAAAACAATCAATATTCATTATCTCATTACTTTTGATTATAAAAATATGAATAAAGTAATGCGCATTATTAAAGAAAAAAATCTAACAATAATTTTTCAAAAAATGGAAACGAATTGTGTGATTGAAATAGCCACTAGAAAAAGTAATGCGGATTTAATTCATGCAACTTTTAAAAATTTGTTTGAAATTGAAATAAATATCAAAGAATAAATCACGAATTCATAACCTCCAAAATATAAGCTGGAGGAACCATCGGTCGACCTGTTTTCATGTTAACAAAAACCAATACAAAATGTGCCGTTGTTAACAACTCCAAATTCTCACTCCATATTTCACAATCAAATTCTATCTTAACAGAACTGTATTTTTTAAAGGTAGTTTTAACAGTTAATAGGTCGTCATAACGTGCTGGTTTTTTGTAATTTAAAGTCATCGAAACAATCGGTAACGCAATGCCACTTTCTTCCAAGCTTTTATACGAAACACCTTTGTTTCTTAGCCATTCTACTCTTCCAATTTCAAAATAAGGAATATAATTACCATGATAAACAACACCCATTTGATCTGTTTCTGAATAACGCACTCTAATTTGTTGAAGATGTTCACTCATTATTGTAATATTAAATTTTAAGAATTGTTTAGTACTGTAATTTTTTCGGCTTACAACATTATTTTTTAAAAATCAACTATTAAATAATTTTTTTTTAACGATTTTTAATCACATATTTGTTGTCCCAAAATAGTGTTATCAATCTACTGTTTTTCTTTGTAGGAGAACCTTTATTAAAATACAAATTTACTAAATAATTATGAGCAAAACTGCGCAATCAGTATGGGAAAATTGTCTTCTCTTTATAAAAGACAATATTCAAGACCAAGCCTACAAAACTTGGTTCGAACCGATTAAGTCTGTTGAGCTTACTGATAACGCTTTATACATTCAAGTTCCAAGCAAATTTTTTTATGAATGGTTGGAAGAGCATTACGTAAAATTATTAAAAGTTGCTTTAACAAAAGAACTAGGTAAAAACGCCAAATTGCTTTATAAAATCAAAATGGAAAATACCTATGGCAACAAACAACCCTTTACCGAACAATTACCAAGCGCTCATAGAAGTTCTATAAAATCGCAAGAAGTAGATGCTCCATTTAAAAATCTAAGTCCAGAATTAAAAAATCCTTTTGTAATTCCAGGGATTAGAAATTTAAAAATAGAATCCCAATTGAATGCCAATTACAGTTTTGAAAATTTCCTTGAAGGAGATTCAAATCGTTTGGCTCGTTCTGCAGGTATGGCGGTTGCTAACAAACCTGGAGGAACTTCTTTCAATCCATTATTGATTTTTGGAGGTGTTGGTTTAGGAAAAACGCACTTAGCGCATGCTATCGGTGTTGAAATAAAAGACAAATACCCTGAAAAAACAGTGTTGTATATTTCAGCTGAAATTTTCACACAACAATATATAGATTCTGTTAAGAAAAATAACAGAAATGACTTCATCCATTTTTACCAACTCATTGATGTTCTAATTATAGATGATGTGCAGTTTTTATCTGGAAAATCAGGTACTCAAGATGTTTTCTTTCATATATTCAATTACTTACACCAAAACGGAAAACAAGTTATTCTGACTTCAGACAAAGCTCCTGTTGACATGCAAGACATTGAACAACGATTACTTTCTCGTTTCAAATGGGGACTTTCTGCTGAATTGCACCAACCTGATTATGAAACTAGAATCTCTATCTTAAAAAACATATTGTATCGTGATGGTGTAGACATGCCTGATGAAATCATTGAATATGTAGCCAGAAACATCAAATCTAATGTTAGAGAATTAGAAGGCGCAATTATTTCTTTAATTGCTCAATCTTCTTTCAATAAAAAAGAAGTTACTCTCGAATTAGCAAAACACGTTGTTGAGAAGTTTGTAAAAAATGTAAAACGCGAAATATCCATCGAATATATTCAGAAAACCGTATCGGATTATTTTCAATTGGATTTAGAAATTTTACAATCAAAAACAAGAAAAAGACATGTGGTTCAAGCACGTCAACTAGCGATGTTTTTTGCGAAAAAATTCACTAAAGCTTCTTTAGCAAATATTGGTTCTCAAATAGGTGACCGAGATCATGCTACCGTTTTACACGCTTGTAAAACTGTAGATAACTTAGTGGCTACTGACAAACAATTCAGAAAATTTGTGGAAGACATTCACAAAAAATTATCCTTGTAAAAATGCCTGTCAAAATTTTAATGGTTTGCCTAGGTAATATCTGTCGATCACCTTTGGCAGAAGGTATTCTAATGTCAAAACTTCCTAAAAAATCTTTTTTAGTTGATTCTGCTGGCACTGGAAATTGGCATGTAGGAAAACAACCTGATGAGAGATCAATTGCCATTGCAAAGAAAAACGGATTAGACATCTCGAGTCAACGAGGAAAACAATTTAGCACTTCAGATTTTGAAACGTACGATTATATTTATGTAATGGACAATTCCAATTATAATGATGTTATCGCATTAGCCACAAATGAAAATCAAAAAAACAAAGTGCAACTGATTCTTAATGAACTTTTCCCTGGAGAGAATGTAGATGTGCCAGACCCTTATTATGGATCACAATTTGGTTTTGAAACAGTATATAGTATGTTAGAGGAAACTTGTGAAAATATTGCTGAAAAATTAATTGCAAAACATACCTAATCTAACTTCCATGAATGTACTTTCTCTTGGAAAATTATATCTGATCCCTATTACTCTTGGAGATAATGAGCCTTTAGAGGTATTACCTCTAACTGTAAAGAGCACTATAGAATTCATAGACGATTATATTGTAGAAAACGAAAAAACAGCTCGCAAATTCATCAAAAGCATCTGCCCTGAAAAAGTACAAGCTACACTTCGCTTGAGTACATTGAATAAACATACGGCTATTACTGAACACAAACAAATGCTTCAACCTTGTTTTCAAGGAAAAAATATCGGAATAATGAGTGAATCCGGTTGCCCCGGTGTCGCTGATCCAGGAGCAGTAATTGTAAAACTAGCCCATGAAAATGGGATTCAAGTGATTCCTCTAGTTGGACCTTCTTCCATTTTATTAGCATTAATGGCTTCTGGAATGAATGGACAAAGTTTTGCTTTTAATGGCTATCTTCCCATTGAAAAAAGCGAAAAGAAATCAGCATTAAAAAACTTAGAAAAACTCTCCTCGGACAAAAATCAAACACAGATTTTTATTGAAACACCTTATAGAAATAACAAGCTTTTGGAAGACATCCTTCAAGCTTTACAGCCTAACACACACCTTTGTATTGCTGCTGATATTACCCTTGATACAGAATATATAAAAACTTTGCGAGTTCAAGATTGGAAGAAAACAACCATCGACTTACACAATCGACCAACAATTTTTATACTACATAAACATTAAAAAAATACACCTTCAATTAGAAGGTGTATTTTTTTATTTTGCTATTGGATTATTCTCTGCTATGATACCTGAGGTTTCATAACCTCCAAAGTCTTTCATATAACTTCGAACCGAAGTCCCATAGTTGTCTTTACATTTCTTAATGCCATTGCTTTTAAGAAAACGTTTTACAGATCCTGCACCACCTAAATGAGCAGCAGCTAATATTCCTGATTCAGTTACTTTTACTCCGGAAATAATACTTCCAGAATATTTTTCAATTTCGTCTTTAAGATCCCATTTGTTTTTTGACAATAAGGCAACAAATGCTTTTTCTTGCAATTTTGGGTTTTTTAAAAACGCTGCGCTGTCTTGAATTCCAATGGTTTGAAGAGTTTCTAAACCAAATTGGTATTTACCCATATACCCTAGGGAGTTTACTTTATGATATTTACCTTGTGATTCTTTAAAAGCAATAGCTTCTTTAAATCCGATGAAAAATTTACCTGTAAAAGGCACATTTAAATTGGCATAATCTTTAGGTTCTTTGGAAGGAAATAAATAGGAAATTTCTCTTTGATTATTAGACTGAAACCAATTGTGGTTTTTTAATTCGAAAGGTTTAAAACCTGAACTTAAATACCCAATTAGCAAAGCCAAACTACTATAAAATACCCATTTTTTTATCATACTTAGATTTTCTTCTCAGTCTGTCACCTCGAGAAATTTCTGCCGTGCAAATGTACAACTAATAATAGAAATCTGAATATCAAACAGTTAAAGTTTTTCTAAAAGTAAAAATAGTGAAATGTGAAATCTCCTCGGCTACTGATTTCAAACGTTGGAGCTGGGATTTTGATGGTATTTAAAATTTCAAAAACAGTCTTTAAAAGGTGTGATTTTGTCTTAATTTTTGTCAAATCGGCATCAAAACTGAAATAAAACTGACGGAATCTTTCCGATTCTGGGAGAAAAACAGTGTTCACTAGCTCTTCATTTCCTGTAATCATTCCTTCAGCTCCATAACCAACGGCAATATTGAACCAAGATGGGATTTTAGAACCTTTAAAAAAAGAATGTACATTGGCTGATAACCAATACGTTTGCCCGTTATAATCTTTCAAAATTTGTTCGTTCAATGAACTTCCTAACACATTAGGACGTGCAGAAGCATAAGTCGTAGTATGAAAAGAAAATTTAGGAACTATTCGCTGTTCTTTCCAAAGCAATTCCTGAGAGACAAACAAGGCAGTTCCAGCAGCATTAGCACCAACGTCACCCAATGATGCTCCCCAATTAGAGGAATAACCATCCATTACCTCAACAACGGATAGAAAGGCAAATCCTAAAGTAGATCCATAAATTAATTGATTTTTCTTACTTACTCCACTCCAAGCTAAAGTACTTTTTCCAAAATTTCCGAGATGATAGGACGAAAAAATGTGCCCGGCCTTATCCATTTGCAACCACTCTGAATTGTCATTGATAGTATGAAAACTAGATCGAGGATAATCCGCGTACCAAATTTGATTTAACCCTACTAAAACACTTGCTGCTATTACAGTTTCTGAAATAAGCACTGTATTTCTCCTTGGCAGATTTAACGAATCAGAAGGTTTTAAAAATGCATCCAATTTATTTTGAGCAATAGCTTCAGAATAAAAAGAAGCAAATAGAAAAATAAAAAGTATAGGTATTTTTAATTTCAAAACTTATCTTTTTATGCCTTGTTTAGAGATCCATGAAATATATTGCTGACGGTTGGCTTCATGTTGCGCCGGAGTAACAGCAAATTCATGATACCCAAAACGAACTACACTAGCGCAAAAGTAGATATAATTATGTTTTTGTGGATTTAATACGGCATCTAAAGCAGTAATGTCAGGCATGGCTATTGGTCCTGGAGGCAATCCTTCATACATATAAGTATTGTAAGGTGAATTTGTCGCCAAGTCTTTATTCAGTACTCTTTTGATGACTTGGTTAAAATCATTCGATTGTAATTTAACCGCATAAATCACGGTTGGATCTGCTTCTAACTTCATTCTTTTTTGCAAGCGATTGAGATACACTCCTGCAACAATAGGTCTTTCGTCTTTTTTTACGGTTTCTTTATGCACGATGGAAGCCAATATTGATACCTGAATTGGGGTCAAATTTAATTGTTTCGCTTTCTCCAATCGCTCTTGATTCCAGAATTTTCGATATTCTTTTGCCATTTTATCTCTAAACTTGATGGCCGAAATGTTCCAGAAAAACTCATAGGAATTGGGTACAAACATACTTAAGACATTCGCTTTGGTAAAACCGTTTTCTTTTAAGAATTTTTCCTCCGTAAAAGCATTCAACAAACTCAAACTATCCGATTCAATTTGAGATCCTATTCTCCCAGCAAAATTCTCCAAGCGTTCTTGGTTGTTAAAAGCCAATTTTACGGGAGTATTCAATCGTAAGGAATTAATAATTTCATTACTGTTCATCCCTTTTTTCAATAAAAATTTACCTGATTTGTTAGCTCTATCTGGATAGGATTTTTTTTGTGCTACTTTATCAAATCGATCCATGTCTTGAATATAAGGACTTACAATCTTTTTGATTTCCTCATAATTAGCCTCCGTTGGAATATATACATACACTTCATTTTCAGAAAACTTCGTATTGTCTGAAAAAATATCTCGATACATCATATAACCATAAATAATCAATATGGTAATTAATATGACAGAGAATAGTCCTAATATCTTTTTAAAGTTCAATGTAAAATGATTTAAAGTTGATGATTAATTAATTGAAATAAAATTTCGTCTTTGTATTGACCATTGACTAAATTCCATTGTTTTTTTATTCCTATTTTTTGAAATTCAAATTTAGTAAAAAGAGTCAAACTAGGTTTGTTTTCAGAATCTATATTGGCATACAATTGATGTAAGTTTAATTGTGTGAAAGCAAATTGAATTAACAATCCTAAAGCTTCCGTTCCAATTCCAATATTTCTTTCGTCTTGATTTTGTATTAAAATCCCAACTCCTGCCCTATTGTTTTTAGGGTCAAAATCGAACAAGTCTATCAGTCCAACTGCTGGAAAATCTTGATCCTTACAAATCGCCAATCGCAATTGTTTGGCTTCATAAATGTCTTGATTCGCATTTTTCAAATATTGTTTAATAAGAAACCGACTGTAAGGTGTTTGTGTATTGCTCACTTCCCAAATAGATTCGTTGTTTTCAACTGCATAAATAAACTCCAAGTCATTTGGTTCTAAAGCGCGCAGATAGATAGAATTCCCTTTCAATGTTACCATGCTACAGTTCCTTTAAATACAAATGTCGCTGGGCCTTTCAAACAAACATTTGTGTATATTGTATTGATCTTATCAAAAGTAACTTCTAGTTCCCCGCCTTCCACTAAAATTTCAACAACCGAAGAGGTGGTTTTCCCTAGCGCATGCATCGCAATGGCTACAGCAGTGGCACCTGTTCCGCAAGACAAGGTTTCATCTTCAACACCTCTTTCATAAGTTCTGATGGCAAAAGTAGCTACTGATTTTTGCGATACAAAATTGACATTACTTCCGGCAGCTCCATACAAATCACTATACCGTATTTGACTTCCCAACGCTTTAACATCTATATTTTTAAGATCTTGTGAAAAGACAACATGATGTGGTGAACCTGTATTGAGAAAAGTATAGTCTTCTTTAATATGTATTGTATTGACATCGTTCATTTGAAGTGAAACAATGTGATGATCAATAAGGGTAGCATGATGCATTCCATCAACGGCCATAAAAATAGCGTTGTCTTGAATAATGTTCAAACTTTTAGCAAAGGCAACAATACATCTTCCGCCATTGCCACACATCGAACTTTGACTTCCATCAGAATTGTAATAGACCATTTTGAAATCCGATTCCAAATCATTTTCCAACAATATCAATCCATCGCCACCAATTCCGAAACGACGGTCGCATAGATGTTTCACCAAGGAATGATCTTCTTTTGGAAAAAATTGCGCACGATTATCAATCATAACAAAATCATTTCCGGTGCCTTCGTATTTAAAAAATGGTATTTGCATAGTTGGTTTGAAAGAACCCAAAGATACAAATTCTAAACAAAAAGGAAAGACAATTTTGATTCATGAATTGGCATTCTAAAAGCACCAAAAAAATATCCTAACAAAACGTTAACTGGTGTTAAACGAGCGTTAAACTCTTTTTTCATTTACAATACTTTTCTAATTTTACGTTCGTATTAAAAAACACTTATACGTTTAATTAAAACAATTTTTTAAAATGAAAAAATATTCTAGTTTATTTTTAGTGTCATTGTTGAGTGGAGCCGCTACACTTGGAGGTTACAAATTATTGATAGACAATGAGGGATTCTTTTCAAAATCTAAAAGCGTAGTGACTTTAGCTCCTACCAATTATTCTAAAAATGTTGGTTTCGTTCCTGAAGGATTAGATTTTACGGAAGCAGCAGACAAAACCGTTCATACAGTAGTGCACGTAAAAAACGTTTCTTATCGTACTGTTTCCAATCCAATGCTTCAATTTTTTTACGGTTATAATGGCGGTCAACAACAAGAACAAGTCGGAACGGGTTCTGGAGTTATTATTTCAGAAGACGGTTATATCGTAACCAATAATCACGTGGTGAAAGATGCTTCGGATATCGAAATCACATTAAACAACAAAAAAACATACAAAGCTAAATTGATCGGAACCGATTCTAAAATGGACATTGCGCTTTTAAAGATTGATGCCGATGAAAAATTACCGTATTCGGTGTTTGCCGATTCAGACAATTCTAAAATTGGGGAATGGGTATTAGCTGTTGGAAATCCTTATAATCTAACTTCGACAGTTACGGCAGGAATTATTTCAGCGAAAGCAAGAAATCTAGACACGAACGGAATTCAATCTTTCATACAAACTGATGCGGCGGTAAACCCTGGCAATAGCGGTGGCGCCTTGGTAAATACAAGAGGTGAATTGATTGGCATCAACACCATGATTTCTTCTCAAACAGGTTCTTATGTGGGTTATTCTTTTGCAGTCCCATCAAACATTGCAAGAAAAATTATAGAAGACATTATGGAATTTGGAAACGTACAACGTGGAATTCTTGGCGTTGAAGGTGGAGAATTAAACAGTGCTGCGTCTAAAGAATTAGGTGTAAAAGAAACTCAAGGTTTCTATGTGAAGAAAGTCAATAAAAATTCGGGTGCTGAGAAATCCGGGTTAACAAAAGGCGATATCATTGTGAAATTAGACAATCAAATAATCACGACCTATTCTGAATTATCTGGCTTTATCAGTACAAAAAGACCGAATGACAAAGTACAAGTTTCTTATCTACGAGACGGGAAAACTTATACAGTTCCAGTCATATTGACTAAAAATGAGTTTTATTCTACTGAATTCAAAGGATTAGAATTAGAGAATATTGATGCTGCAGACAAAAAGAAATACAATATTGATTCTGGAGTTCGTATTAAGGAAATCAACAACGACAATTTGAAACCATATTACGATGAATTAAAAGGAACTATAATCCTTAGCATTGACAATGTTAAAGCAACCGATGTCGAAGCTGTTTCTAAAATCATCGAAAAGAAAGACGAAAACCAAAGTGTTAGTATAGAAATGATTAACAAAATGGGACAACGCATTAGAATTATTATTTAAGTAAAGGTTAATAGTTAATTCTGTAAAAGCCATCTCGATTTGAGATGGCTTTTTATTTGAAAAAAAATTACAAAACACTTTACGAAAACGATTGAAATCAATACTTTTGCATCAAATTTTTTAAACAAACAACACTAACTACACTTTAAATTTACACAATGAGCAACATCAATGTATACGAAAAAGAAGTTTCTTTTCAAGTTGACAGAAGAAGAGCTGGCGTCGAATTCATCAAAATTATTAGCGATTTATGGTATGACAAATCCATAGAAATGGTATTGTTTCGAAATCAATTAATCAATAGAAATGTCAGCGATATGATCAACCTTCATGAATATGCTGGGGAATTTGTAGGCAAACCTATTTCTATTTTCGATACTGTTGACATTGCAAAAGCTATTTTATCTTTAGATTTACCGCCTTCCAAACTAGACATTGGTAAACTTACTTATGAATTTAATCTAGAAAACAACAATTATAACAATGCAAGAGCTTTTGTTGTCGATAAATTAAAGAATGCGAAAGACACCCAAGACATTCAACCGAAAGATGTGGTTTTGTACGGATTTGGTAGAATCGGTCGTTTGTTGGCTCGCGAATTAATGTCGAAAATGGGTAAAGGAAATCAATTGCGTCTAAGAGCGATTGTAACTCGTGATAAAAACGACGCAGTTTCTTTAGAAAAAAGAGCGTCTTTGTTACGTTACGATTCCATTCACGGAGATTTTCAAGGTTCTGTCATTGCAGATCCAGAAAACAATGCCTTGATTATCAACGGAACGACTGTTCATATTATCACGGCAAATGGTCCAGAAGAAATAGATTATACCCAATTAGGAATAGAAGACGCTTTGGTTATCGACAATACTGGAGCTTTCACTACACAAGAAGCTTTGGCAAGACATCTTACTTCAAAAGGAGCGCAGAAAGTATTATTAACGGCTCCAGGAAAAGGCGTGCCGAATATTGTACATGGAGTTAATCACAACGAATACAATCCAGACGAAGTGAATATTTTCTCTGCTGCATCTTGTACAACCAATGCAATTACACCCATTTTAAAAGCGGTTGAAGATACCTTAGGGGTAATAAAAGGGCATCTTGAAACCATTCACGCTTATACGAATGACCAAAATTTGGTGGATAATATGCACAAAAAGTACCGTCGTGGTAGAGCTGCAGCATTGAATATGGTAATTACAGAAACCGGAGCTGGAACTGCAGTAGCAAAAGCGATTCCTTCCTTGGCTGGCAAATTAACTTCCAATGCTATTCGAGTTCCTGTACCAAACGGATCATTGGTAGTTTTGAACTTAGAAGTTGGAAAAGAAACTTCGGTAGCAGAAATTAATGCTATCATGAAAAAATATGCTTTAGAAGGCGAATTGGTAGAGCAAATCAAATATTCTTTGAATAACGAATTGGTTTCTTCCGATATCATTGGTACTTCAGCACCTGCTATATATGACAGTAATGCGACCATCGTTTCTGGAGACGGAAAAAATATCGTGCTGTATATTTGGTATGATAACGAATACGGATATAGCCATCAGGTAATTCGTTTGGCGAAATACATTGCCAAAGTAAGACGTTATACATA
>CANHMG010000066.1 GCA_947461795.1 Flavobacteriaceae bacterium
TCTAAATATGCTGACTTTTTGTAAACCAATAATAAATGAAATAATACGGTGCTATTTCAAGTGCGCAAAGATATAAAATAAAATAAAACAACTTGCTTATTAGTAAATTTTGATAATTTTTCAAAGAAATGACATAAGTTAACAGGTTTGTTAGTAATACGACAGTAATTATCGAATAAAATAAGAAATCTGATGAATTGGAATTGTAAAACAGGATTGCGTTTATTGGAAGTAGTAACAAACCAATATACGTTCTATAACTTACTTTTTGCAAATTGAACTGATCTGAAAATTCTTCGATGGCAAAAGAAGTTGCAATTATTTTTTCAATTAAAAATTTCGAAAGCACAAACACACTTATAAAAGTACAAATCTGAATAAACAGAATACTGTCAGTTTGAGAAGTATGATAAAAATGATGCAGCGCTAATTGGATAAAAAACGCAATCGAAACCAATTGAACTAAGAACAAAAAAATTGTGAAACCACTCATCAGATATGTAGCATCACGATAAATTTTAATGTATTTATCAGAGACTATTAATTTCATAAAATCTTGAAATCGAGTTTCAAATACCGATTTTACAACAGCAATAATACTAAAGAGAATAACAAAAACTATCGTAGCCCAATCATGGATTCCTATAATTCGAGGTTGTAAAACGGTTTCAATCATATCGTTGCAAAAATACTAAAAATACGATGATAATTGAAGTTGTTTTTCCTTTTTACCTAAATTCAATTTGATTTATTTATTTAATATATAATTTATTTCTTCCCAAGTTTTTATTATCATTTTCTTAAGAGGCAACTCCCATAAAAAGTTTATTTTTGTTACCTATTAAACTTATGTAATGAATGACGGAATTGTAATTATACCAACGTATAATGAAATAGAAAATATTGAAACGATAATTAGAGCAGTGTTTTCTCTTCATAAATCGTTTGATGTTTTAATTGTGGATGACAATTCACCCGATCAAACAGCTACTAAAGTTGAAGCTTTGCAAAACGAATTTAAAGATCGGTTACATCTTGAAAAGAGAGCTAATAAAGCAGGTTTAGGCACTGCCTATGTTCATGGATTTCGTTGGGCTTTATTAAGAAAGTATCACTATATTTTCGAAATGGATGCCGATTTCTCTCACAATCCAAATGATTTAGAAAAATTATATCAAGCCTGTCACTTTGGGGAAGCGGACGTTGCCATTGGTTCAAGATATGTAACCGGTGTCAATGTTGTCAATTGGCCACTAAGTAGAGTTTTGATGTCGTATTTTGCTTCTGTATATGTAAAAATAATCACAGGAATGAAAATTCATGATGCTACAGCTGGATTTATTTGTTACAAAAGAGAAGTTTTAGAGAAGATCAATATTGATAAAATTCATTTCATCGGTTATGCTTTTCAAATTGAAATGAAATATAGAGCTTTCATTAATGCTTTTCGAATAGTTGAAGTTCCAATTATTTTCACAGATCGCACCAAAGGCGAATCTAAAATGAGTAATGCAATTATTAAAGAAGCAGTTTTTGGTGTAATTTCTTTGCGTATTAGAAATCTTTTTAATCGTTTGTAATGAATAGAATTTTAATAAAAAATGCAAAAATCGTAAACGACGGAAATATCTTTGAAGGAGATGTTCTCATAGAAGACGAATTCATTGTTGAAATTGCAGAAAGCATTAGTGTCAAATCATCTACAACGACCATAATTGACGCAGAAGGGAATTACTTAATTCCAGGAATGATAGACGATCAAGTGCATTTTAGAGAACCAGGACTAACCCATAAAGGTGACATTGCTTCCGAATCTAAAGCTGCTGTTGCTGGTGGAATTACTTCATTTATTGAGCAACCCAACACAATTCCTAATGCCGTTACTCAAGCACTTTTAGAAAAAAAATTTCAACTTGCCGCAAAGAATTCCTATGTGAATTATTCCTTTAATATGGGAGTTACGAATGATAATTTAGAGGAAGTTTTAAAAACAGATCCCAAAAATGTTGCGGCTTTAAAAATATTTTTAGGTTCCTCTACAGGAAATATGTTAGTGGATAATGAAGAAGTATTAGAAAAAATATTTTCATCCACCTCAATGTTAATTTGTGTTCATTGTGAAGACGAACAAACCATTAAAAACAATTTAGAACACTATACAGCGCAATATGGCGAAGCCATTCCTGTAACGGCTCATCATTTAATTCGGAGCGAAGAAGCTTGTTATTTGTCTTCGTCCAAAGCGATTGAATTAGCCAAAAAAACTGGAGCAAGATTACATGTTTTTCATTTGTCGACAGCCAAAGAAATGGAGTTGTTCACGAATAAAATTCCACTGAAAGACAAAAAAATAACTGCAGAAGTTTGCCTACATCATTTATGGTTTACGAATGATGATTACGCAGCAAAAGGGAATTTTATAAAATGGAACCCTTCTATTAAAACTGCAGCGGATAGACAAGCACTTTGGGATGCTTTACTCGATGATCGAATTGATGTTATCGCTACGGATCATGCGCCACATACCTTAGAAGAAAAAAAACAATCTTATTTAAAAGCTCCCTCTGGCGGACCATTAGTACAACATGCTTTAGTTGCCTTGTTTGAAGCGTATCATCAAGGGAAAATATCTATCGAGAAAATTGTTGAAAAAACAGCACATAATCCCGCAATTCTCTTTCAAATAGAAAAAAGAGGGTTTATTAAAAAAGGATATTATGCTGATTTAGTCATTGTAAATATGGGTTTGCCTTGGAGTGTAAAAAAAGAGAACATCCTATATAAATGTGGTTGGTCTCCATTTGAAGGATTTACATTTAAATCTAGAATAACACATACTTTAGTCAATGGTCAGTTGGTGTATTCCAATTTTAAAGTAAAAGAAATTCATGCAGGAAAGCGTTTAGTATTTGAAAGATAAATAGTATGAAAAAAATTATAGCAACCATAATTGGCCTTATTGTTTTAGTTAGTTGTAACATTTCACCCATTGCAAAACCAGACAATTTAATTGAGGAAAAAGTCATGACAGACATTTTGTATGATTTGATGATATTGGATGCAATTAAGACACAAAATCCCTACGACACAATTAAAAAGTATATCAAACCCAAAGAATATGTTTTCAAAAAATATAAAATTGATAGCTTGCAATTTGTTAAAAGCAATCAATATTATATTTCACAAATAGATGTGTATAAAAAAATGTATGATGAAATACATGAACGATTGGAGAATGAAATTAAAGAAAATAATTTGGCGCAAAAAAAATCAGGAACAGTTTTGCCTTCTAGTACTTCTTCAACAGATAAACCTCAAGTGCAATAAGTTATTTTTGAAGGTATAATTTCCCAATTTCCATGAGATATTGAGGAAGATCTTGAAACGTAATTGAATAAACAGACTTTATTTTTTCATTCGAATACGAATGCTTTTGATGTAAAGTTTCTGCCATATTCTTACTTAAATTTCTTTTCGTTCTAAACACTACAGAAATCAACCAATCAATTCTCCAAAAAATTTCAGTTAACCATCGATTAGCAAATTGTTTTGGAGCTTTTACAAGCAGTGAATTTGCTATTGTTTTTAATACAGTTTCATAAGTGCAATTTTCAGCAACAACAGTAAATCGTTCCCCGTTTGTTGAGCTTTTCATAATTTGAATCATGCTTTTTACAACATCATTTACACCCACAAATCCAGAAGAACCTTTAGTATAAAAGAGCAGTCCTTTTTTTATTTTTGTATATAATAAACCGCTACCTGAGTCCCAAAATCCGGGGCCAATAATCACACCTGGATTGAGAATCACAACATTCAAACCTTCTTGTTGACCTCGGAACACTTCCATTTCAGCACCATATTTAGAAATAGCATAGTCGCTATGAGAAAATTCTGGATTCCACTCAGTGGTTTCTGTAATAATGGTTTCGTGTTCTTTCAAATCGCCTAATGCAGCTATGGAACTTACATAACAAAGTTTTTGAATGCCAAAATCAATACAAAAATTGACCATATTGGCAGTTCCTTCAATATTGGTTTTCCGTAAATCTTCTTCCTCATTTGGGTCAAATGAAATTAAAGCGGCACAATGATATACGAATTCAATGTTTTCAAAAGCTACACCTAAGGAAGTAACATCCGTAATATCAGCAGGAATCCATTGAATAGATTTAAATAAATACTCTTTATCGTAAAGTTGAAATAAAGATCTAGTCTTTTCAATGGAAGCAGCATTTCTATAGATAGCACGAACGGTTTTGTTGTCCTCTAACAATGCTAAAATCAAATGTGAACCGACTAAACCTGTAGCTCCTGTGACTAATATCATGTTGTAAAAATAGTGTTTAATCGTTTAATTGCGGAAATGTTTATCCGGAAAAAACGCAGAAATGAATACATAACCCAACGATTAACGTTCAAACAATTACACGATTCCACATTAAATTTTATCTTTGCCGCAAATCGATTTAAAATGAAGAATTTAATAGCAGAATTGCAATGGCGTGGATTGGTTCACGATATTATGCCCGGAACAGAAGAACAATTGTTGAAAGAAATGACCACTACTTATATTGGATTTGACCCAACTTCCGATTCGTTACATATAGGAAGTTTAGTTCCGATTATTCTGTTGGTTCATATAGAAAAATTTGGTCACAAACCCATTGCATTAGTGGGTGGAGCTACCGGAATGATTGGCGATCCTTCAGGAAAATCTGACGAAAGAAATTTATTAGATGAAACGACACTAAATTACAATGTAGAAGGTATAAAACGCGTATTGTCACGATTTATCGATTTTAATTCTACAGCAAAAAACGCCGCCATTTTGGTTAATAATTACGATTGGATGAAGAATTATTCTTTCATCGATTTCGCTCGTGAAGTTGGTAAAAGAATTACAGTCAACTACATGATGGCAAAAGATTCGGTGAAGAAAAGATTGTCGGGTGAAGGTGAAGGGATGTCGTTTACGGAATTTACGTATCAATTGATTCAAGGGTACGATTTCTATCACTTGCACAAACACTACAATTGTTTATTGCAAATGGGAGGTAGCGATCAGTGGGGAAATATTACTACCGGAACCGAATTGGTGCGTCGCATGAATCCCGAAGGCGCGAAAGCATTTGCGATGACTTGCCCTTTGATTACTAAAGCTGATGGGTCAAAATTTGGTAAATCTGAAGGCGGAAATATTTGGTTGGACGCAGATAAGACTTCTGTCTATAAATTCTATCAGTTTTGGTTAAATACCACGGATGTAGACGCAGAAAAATATATTAAGATTTTTACTTTTTTGGATGAAGTGACCATCAACGGATTAATCGCAGAGCATCATGAAGCACCACATTTAAGAGTATTGCAACGCAAATTAGCTGAAGAAGTGACGGTTTTTGTGCATTCCAAGGAGGAATTGGAAAAAGCGATTCAGGCATCGGGGATTTTATTTGGAAATGCCAGCGCGGAAGATTTAAAACAATTAGATTCTGCTACTTTCTTAGAGATTTTTGACGGTGTTCCGCAAGCTGAAATCTCCAAAACTGATGTAGAAAACGGAATTGATATTGTCACGTTATTAAATGAAAAAACAGGATTCTTGAAATCGAATGGAGAAGCCCGACGTGCGTTGGCTGAGAACTCAATAGCCGTTAATAAAGAAAAAGTTTCTGAAGAATTCCTGTTGAACTCAAAAGATTTAATCAACAACCAATTCGTATTATTACAAAGAGGGAAAAAGAATTATTTTGTGGTACGTATGATTTAATTATCAATTATCAATTGATTCACATTACCATCAAATTACAACCCCTAATATCACTATTATCAAAACGTCCCAATACTTCGAAAGTCGCATTGGGATTTTTTTTGCCCAAATCTTGCGTGGCAATAAACGAACAGGAATTAAGATTGGCTAGATCAATCACGTTTATCCCACCAGTTTTACCATCGGCAACATAATGTAAAGCGTCTTCAGTATCTCGAATGAGGATTTGCATCCACGGCGGACATTCAAAAACACCATCCCCGAAAGAGTACGCTTGTGACAAAAGTTCGGTCATGCCATATTCAGAATGAATGGAATCAACACCAAATCCATCGCACAACATCTCGTGCAATTCTTCGCGGATTAACTCTTTGCGTTTGCCTTTCATGCCGCCCGTTTCCATGATGAGGGTGTTTTGTAAGGTAAATTTTTGTTTTTCGATAAGGTCTAGTAGCGCGTACGTAACACCAATCAAAATGACATTTTGCCCAGAGCGATCAAGGTTGATGAGTTTTGCGCTGAGGTCATCGAGGTTGTGAAGATAAAAACCGCTTTCTGGATGATTGGATTTTTCGATAAGATCTTCCACCATATAAATTAGTGAGGAACCTTCTCGCTCTAAGTACGATGGAAGTAACGCCAACAACACATAATCTTCGATGTTGCCATAAAACCCGGAGAAAGCTTGACGATAGCTATTTTCATATAACGAAAGGTCAGACACGAAATGTTTGCTGGTTGTCAGTCCAGTGGTGCCGCTGCTCGTAAAGGTTGTTTGAATAGGATTGTCGCCCGAAACAACTTGATGGCTTTTGAAAAACTGAATGGGAAGAAACGGAATTTGCGGCAGTGATTTAACCTCTTGTTTTTCCACTTTTAAATGCTGACAAAACTGGCGATAAACCTCATTATTGTCGTATTGAAAGCGAAATACCTTCAAAGCGATTTTCTCGAATTGCTTGCTACCGGAAATAGAGAATATGTCAGAAGGTGTGATCAAGAATTCTTTTTGACAAAAGTAAGGAAATAAAAAAACTCCAACGTTGCGGTTGGAGTTTTAAGTATTTGGTGTAAGTTAAATTACTTAATCACTAATTTTCTAGTAGCTGTTTTTCCAGCTTCTGTAATTTTTACGAAGTAAACACCTCTGTTTAATGAAGCAACATTGATAGGTTGATCAGTAACAGTTGTATTGATCACTTGTTTTCCTAAAACGTCAAACAAGATTACAGATTTAGCATCATTGTTATCTGTAGTGATGTTTAAAATTCCATTGGTTACAGGGTTTGGGTATACTTGTAAACCTGCAATTTCATTTTCTTGAACGCCAAGAGTTCCTTGACCAAATGCAACATTGTCAATTCTCCATGTTCCACCAGTAGTACCGTAGGTAGAAGGAGGAGTTCCTGCATAATTTACAGCAGAATAATCACTAGTTACTGGATCAAAAATAGAAACGATTCTGAATCTAAAAGCATCATTACCACCACAACCAGTTGGCAAGTTCAAACGAACCATTGGATTTGCAGTGAATACATTGGTCAAAAGACCGCCATTATTACCCAAAACTATCCAATTAGTACCGTCAGTAGTATATTCATATTGTTGCCATCTTGAAGCAGTGTTAGAACCTCTTGGATCAAAAGTAACGTAAATTGGATCAGGGAAAGCGCCTGTTGGAACAGCAAATTCGTATCCAGCAGTACCAGAAGCGGTTAAAGTTGCAGGAAATGTTTTAATACTATATGCTTTTCCTGTTGAAGGATTACCAGCAGGCATCAAACCAGCAGTAAGGCTATCTTCAACTCCTCCAATGATTGAAAAAGTTCCAGAACCTGTCGTTGGTAACATTGCCGTAGCAGGAACAAGATCATCGAAATTCCATTCTGTGAAAGTTTGAGCATTCATTGTCGCGGCAAAAGCAACAAATAATAAAGTGTAAAGTTTTTTCATTTTTAAGTTTTTTAAATTTTAGACTACAAATATAGGGAGTATTTTCTTTTGCATAAAAGAAAAAAAGGTAAAATAAAGATTAAGGGATTTTGACGGATAAAAACAACTACTTGACAATCAATTTTCTAGTAGCTGTTGCTTCGCCTTCACGAATTTTGATGATATAAACACCAGGAGAGAGTGTGGCAATATTCAGCTCTTTCGAAGATATTGTAGCCTGTAAAACTTTTTTACCCAAGACATCAAAAATCATAACTTCCTTATCCATAGATGATTTAGAAGTGATATAGATTTTACCGGTACTCACTGGGTTCGGATAAAAACTCAAACCGTCTATAGCAGGTTGCTGTCTGTTTTCTTGAGCCGAGAGGATCAACGAAAACAAACAAAACAGAAAGATGCTATAAAAGTATTTATTTTTCATAAGTTCTTATACTGCTGTAAAGATAGGAATTAAAATCAAAATAAAAACATAAAAAAACACCTCTTAGTTGAGAGGTGTTTTTTCTTTAATTTTTATGGTTATATTATGGTATTAAATTAGTTCCGCTAACAGTTGCCCATGCACCTGGTGAAAGCGAAGCTCCAGTAGCAGTCGTACTTGCAGCAAATTGCCCAGCAGGGAAAGTAACTACTATTGATCCAGCACCAGCAATCTCTTGTGCTGTGTTTGTGATTTTCACATTGGTAATCTTAATTTTCGAACCATTTACTTGGTTGTTGTTTGTGTCTGCATCTTGAATTTTGATAGCAGCACCACTAAAATTTGTTGTGCCATCATTATAAATTCCATATCCATCGATGACAACATTACTAAAATCACCGTTTCCGTTTTTCTTAAATTGAATAGCATCGATTTGGATATCTGCAGCAACTTCAGGAGTGCAACCAGCCGCTCTTTTCAAAGTAACATTTGTAAATTTAGGCCAGAAATCGTTATTATTAGCAGATGCTTCAATTTCAATTCCGAAGTTACCTTTAGTTACTTGGTAAGCATACCAGTTTGTATTGTTTTGACCATTCCAACCATCTTGCCAATCAAAAGCATCATCATAATTTCCGTAAGAAATTGCATTTGTTAAGCTAACAGTTCCTCCGTAGAATTCAAATCCATCATCAGCACCTTTATAAGAAACTAAGTGGTCAAGTACTGTATTGCTACCAACAGAATAGAATGAGAAACCATTTAATTCTTTAGTACCATCAGCTAATTTTTTTCCAGCGAATTCAACACGTACATAACGTAAGCTTCCTCCGTTGTGAGTTGCATTAAAACCTCCGTAAGAGTTTGACAAACCATCTTCAGAAGTTGCAGTGTTTCCACCACCTAATACTTTAACAGGTGCATCACCGTACATAATTATACCTCCCCATGAACCTGGAGTATTTGAAATTTCAGATAATACGATTGGTGCTGATTCTGTACCATTCATAATTAATTTTCCTCCGTTTTCAACAACCAAGGCATTGTCTCCATTTGCTTTATCACAAGTAATCGTTGTTCCAGCAGCAATTGTTAAAGTTACACCCGATTTTACTTTCACGATACCTTTAAGGGTATAGTTCCCAAATTCGTAAGTTATATCAGCTGTAATGTCTCCAGTAATTTCTCCAGTTTGTGGTGTAGCTCCTGTTTCATCTTCATCGTCTTTTGAACATCCTGTAAAAAGAACCGATAGAATAGCTAAGCTGAATACTAATTTTTTCATTTTTTTTTAATTAAGTTGTACTTGTTTTTAGTTGGTACAAATTTCTAGCAAAAGCAGTTTTGTTAAGTTAATTCAACGTCATTAAATAATTAATCAAAATTCAAATTTGTGTAAAAAAACTGTTGCCAAATGTTTTTGAATGTTAAGAAATTAACAACTCCAAACTACTCATTCTTTGTGCATATTAAAGAGTATAGCTCAAGCTAAATGAAAATCCAACGCCTCGTTTAAAATCTTGAATCGTGTTAGAGTTTCCAATGAATGTATCCTTACTGTTATCTCCTAATTCCAATTTCACTTTTGGATTTAATATATTATCGACCGCAAATTTGAAATCAAGATGTTGTGACAATTTGCTCGCCCAAACAATGTCTAGTTTGCTAACTGGCAACTCATATATATGGTCAATACCCGCAGTTCCCACACTGTAAATACGTTTTCCAAATACCGAATAAACGGCAGAAAGCGTATTCGACCAATTCTTGTTTAAGTTGAATTGGTATTTCAAGTCAGAATTGATTAACCATTTAGAAGCACCTTGCAATTCACGACTTTTATGCGTTTCGATACTTTGAGACAGATTTCCAGATGGACTAATAACCGCATTCGGAACAGTAACTTTAGTTTGCATCACCGAAGTATTGAATCCCCAAGAAAAATCCTCCAAATTTTTTGAAATTCGAGCTAAGTCTAATATAAATTCTGCTTCGATTCCGTACAATATGGCTTTATCAGAATTTAAGAATGATAAGATGGTGGTTCCAGGATTGGCAATGAAAGTTCTTTCAATTGGTTTATCAATATTTTTTCCAAAAGCGCCCACAGCAATAAGTTCTTTATTTGTTGGGAAAATTTCATATTTTAAATCAACATTCAAATTCTTACTGTTTTCTATATAAGGATTTCCTTGAAAAACAGTTCCGTCCGGATTCACAATAGATATTGGGAATGATTCCATAATTACCGGTTTGGTGTACGTCAACGAAGTCGCAAATCGTAAATTCATCTTTTCATTCAAAGAATATTTAGCGTTTAATGAAGGCAAAAAGTAAACTTCATCAGCTGTTCTCTTTTTGTATTTTTGGTCGAAGCTTCCAATATCTTTATACTTTGTAAGACGGTCGTAACTTTCGAATCGAATACCTGCATTAACGTCTAGTTTTTCAGAGATTTTATAAAATAAATTTGCATAACCTGCGTTAATTGTTTCTTCTAGTTTTGATCTCCAATTGGCGTTACTGTCCTCCGTAAATGAAATCTCATAAGCCAGCAAGTCTTCAGTGATAAAGCTGTCCAATTCAAATGGATTGATTGAAATATTCGGATTGGTATCAAAGTTCTTTGTTGTTTGAACGAAACGATATTCAGAAGTTGTGAAATTGTGATTGCCATTATAACCAACAGTCAATTTATGATCTTTTCCAAATTTGAAGTTATATTCCAAAAAGGCTGAGCTGTATAATTTGCTGTTAATCTCAAGAAATTGTCTCAAGAAATTGTTTCCTCCATAGCTTGAATTAATTTCATTTTCCGAAACTTGCGAACCAGTATATGAATTTCTGTCTGGCTGATTGTAATTGGTTTGCGCTGCAGATACGCCAGCTCTTAAACTATGGTTTTTGTTTGCAGTCAAGAAATATTCTCCAAATAGCTGTCCATTGACATAGTTAGATTCGTCAAGTTGATTTGTTCTAATTAAATAATTTGTCACATCTTTCTGATTGTTTTGATACCCTAGTTGGTCTTGAATTTGACTATCTGTCGACTTTAGATACAAAATATTAGAAGACAAATTAAATCTTTCAGTTGAATAATTTAACCCAAGAATTGCAGAGATATTGGTCTTGTAACTGTAGGTCGTTTTTTGAAAATTGTTTGAAAATTCGATTGAATTTCCAGCTTGTAAGGTTCGGTCTGCTCCTGTTCGATATTGAAAAGAATTATCAAAATTCAAAGAAATCAAGTAGCTTAATTTGTTGTTTTTGATATTGAATTTTTCCGCGTGTAAAATTCCAAAACTCGAATTTAATGGGCTTGTAGTTTTTTCAATTTCAAAACCATTTTTAAATGCATTTACCGCTTCATTTCTAGATAGAGTGACTTTTGGAGAAGGTGTGCTTCCATAAGCAGAAGGTAATTCTCTGTCAGCACCATTGAATCCAAAGAAACCTTGCGTTGAACTACTGTTCGTTGGTGTATAGAAATCACGCATATTGTTATCAGTTGTAAAACTAGTACCAATAGTAAACTTTGTAATACTTTTAGATGGCTTTGTAAGTGTGACAATATTAAAGGTCGCTCCAGCAAAATCTCCGTAGATATTTGGATTAAATGTTTTGTAAGTTTCGATAATACTCACAACATCTGTAGGAATCAAATCTAATGGAATAATTTTCTTAAACGGATTATTTGAAGGTACCGCCAAATCATTAATCAATAAATTATTGTAACGATCTTCCAATCCTCTAACAAATAACCCTCTCGAACCTACTTTGGTAATCCCAGTTATTTTTGTCAATCCTTCTTCTACATCACTCACCCCTTTTCTTGCCATTTCCTGTGCTCCAATACTTTGTTTGATCTCCACGGCTTTCTTTTGGTCTAACAAAAGTGCAGTTTCTTTTTCTCTTCCGCCACTTGCTTTTACCACGACATCTTCCAATTTATAACTCCCAGAGCCTAGAGCTTTATTAATGGTAATAGTTTCACCAGCTTTAACAGTTACAGGCACTTCCACATTTTCATAACCTAAAAAGCTAAAAACGATTGTGTGATTACCAGCCGCAACAGTCAACGTATATTTTCCTTTTTCATCGGTAGTAGTCCCTAATGTAGTGCCTTTAATTGCAGCGTTGGCAAAAGGCAAAGTAGCATTATTAGCGTCTTTATCAGTCAGAACACCAGTAATTGTTCCTTTACTTTGAGAGAGAGCTACCGTGCAAATCAATAGAGTAATAAATAAAAATTTGATTCTCATTTTAATAGTATGTTAAATTTTGGTGCAAAGGAACGCCGACGCTGTAAAGTTCATGTTAACGAGTTGTTACGATTAGGTTTGTAAAGTATTACCGAATTGTTAAGAGATTAAATAATAGTAAACATAATTTTTCGCGATTCTTTTATCTTTACATTTACAATCGCAAAGGAATTCATCTGTTGAAAAATACCTTTTAAAAGATGGGATAAACTATTAATTTTGCTGACATGAAGAAGAAAGATATTAAGATTTTATTAGTAGACGACGAACAAGATATACTAGAAATTGTGGGATACAATCTCGCTCAAGAAGGTTATCAAATTGTTACCGCAAGCAACGGTAAAGAAGCAATTGCAAAGGCTAGAAAGGAAATCCCACATCTAATTATCATGGATGTAATGATGCCCGAAATGGATGGTATTGAAGCCTGTGAAAATATTCGTCGTATACCAGAATTAAGTCAAGTTATTATTACTTTTTTAACTGCAAGAAGCGAAGATTATTCTCAAGTCGCTGGTTTTGATGCTGGTGCAGACGACTACATTGCCAAACCTATAAAACCGAAATTGCTCGTCAGTAAAGTAAAAGCATTATTGAGAAGATTGAAGCATGAAGAAGATAAAGGTTCGGAGACTTTAAATGTAGGCGACATCGAAATCAATCGTGAAGAATATAAAATAATCAAAGACAATAGAGAGATTATTCTACCAAGAAAAGAATTCGAATTGTTTTATCTTTTAGCTTCAAAACCAGGTAAAGTATTTAAAAGAGAAGAAATTCTTGATAAAGTTTGGGGAAGTGAAGTGATTGTAGGTGGAAGAACCATCGATGTGCACATTCGTAAATTAAGAGAAAAAATTGGAGACGATTTTTTCAAAACAATTAAAGGTGTTGGTTATAAATTTGAAGTTTAACCATTCTAACTCTTTTTGCAATATCTTTGTTGCTACTTGTTTTTGTATTTAAAGCAACATAGACTATGGCTGTTAATTTTAAGAAAACATATAAATTTGCTGTTGTTTCAGCACTCTACATCACTTTGTTTTCAACAGGTGTGATAGCCTTTTTAACCTATTATTTTTTTAAGTTTTCACTCAACTTCTGTTTGTCTTTTGCAGTAGCCATTGCCGCATTTTCTTTTTTTGTACTCCAATACCGTGTCGAACATTTTATTTATCGTCGCGTTAAGAAAATCTATGATGATGTCTCTCTTTTAGAATCTTCTAATTTTAGAAGCCAACCCATTACGACTGATATGGCAGCGCTTACTAGAGAAGTACAAAAGTTTGCTACGGATAAGAAACTCGAAATAGAAATGTTGAAGGTTCGAGAAGAATACCGCCGTGAATTTATCGGGAATGTTTCTCACGAACTTAAAACACCTTTATTTACTGTTCAAGGCTATTTATCTACTTTATTAGATGGCGCTATGAATGATAAAAGTATTCGAAAGAAATATTTACAACGTGCGGAGAAAGGTGTGGAGCGATTAATTTATATTGTACAAGATTTAGACATGATTACCAAACTTGAAATGGGTGATTTAAATCTCGAAATTCATCCATTCGATATAGTGAAGTTGGTGCAAAATGTTTTTGATTTGCTTGAAATGGAATCTTCAAAAAAAGATATCTTATTGCTTTTTGACATGAAGTACAACAAACCTATTATTGTTATGGGTGATAGTGAAAAAATCGAACAAGTTCTAATTAATTTGGTAATGAATTCTATCAAATATGGAAAAGAAAAAGGATCAACCGAAGTGAGTATCGAAAGTCTTACCCAGAACAAGATAATTGTTCGAATTAAAGATAATGGTGAAGGAATCGAAAAGCACAATATTTCTCGACTCTTTGAAAGGTTTTTCAGAGTAGATAAAAGCGGTGGACGAAGCGAAGGTGGTTCAGGATTAGGGTTATCAATCGTGAAGCACATTATCGAGGCTCATGATGAAAAAATTTATATCGAAAGCGAATTCGGTAAAGGATCAGAGTTCTCCTTTACGCTCGAAAAGGCAAAATAAATTTTTCCAATGAATAGGTTCGTTTTTGCAATTTGATTTTTTATACATATCACTTTCAAAAACTTTATTAAACGTAAAATCGTCCTGAGTAGAATAAGGAAACAAACCATTCCTTTTCAATCTCTTCGCCAAATATTCTTGTTCGTATTGCCCTGGAGTTGGAATTAAAAAGGCTTTCTTTTCCAATTTAACCAAATCCATGACACTAGTATAACCCGAACGACAAAGCACAATTTTACTTTCATTAAAGGTTTGTTCTAATTCGCTTGAAGTCATAAAATTGTAATAGGTAACTTGGTCTATTTGTGTTTTTTTCTGACGCGATTCTATTTTTCCATAAATGAAAACGATTTTACCATTAAATTCATGAATATGCTCTTTAA
>CANHMG010000067.1 GCA_947461795.1 Flavobacteriaceae bacterium
CAGCCTGGTAAGAACATGACTTGGAGGCTTTTAATTCAGAAAAATCTAACGCAATATTTAGACATTAATATTAATTATCAAGGTAGAAAAAGTGAAACTAGTCAAACCATTCACAATGGAAATATCCAATTGAGAGCCTATTTTTAAATTTATAATATTCGTTTGGTTTTAATTTGTAACTTTAATTTATGTTTAACTTAATTATTTTATTATGAAAAAAATTCTTGTATTGTGCTTTTTGTTTGTTTTTTCTACAAGTTTTTATGCACAAGAACCCAAAACTAAAAAAGCTTCAAAAGCAAAAACAGAAAAAGTAGCTAAAGAGAAAGCTGCGGCTAAAAAAGAAGCAGCTGCAGAGAAGAAAGAGAAAGCTGCGACTAAAAAGAAAGCTGCTGCTGAAAAGAAAGAGAAGGCTGCCACTAAAAAAGAAGTTGCCGCTGCGAAGAAAGAGAAAGCTACTACTAAAAAGGAAGCTTCTGCAACAAAAAAAGAGAAAGTCACTGAAAAAGCTCAAAAAGAAACAAAAAAAGCAAGTTCTAAATCCAAAAAAGAAAAGGAAGTAGCCAAGAAAGAAGTAAAAGAAGTAGCAGAAAAAGCTGAGAAAAAAACAAAAAAGGCCTCAGAAACCGTAAAAAAAGAAAGCAAACAAGTAACTGAAAAAGCAACTCCAAAAGTTAGAGAAACTGCAGAAAAAGCGCCTAAAGTAGCGGATAAAGTTACTGGAATGTATAATGGTAAAAAAGTATATACTGGGCCAAGAGGAGGAAGATATTACATCAATTCAAACGGAAATAAAACATATATCTCTGATGATAAATAAAAAATAATTGAAACCAATAAAAAAACGCGATACCAAAAAGTATCGCGTTTTTTTGTGGAGAATACCGGAATCGAACCGGTTACCTCTTGCCTGCCAGGCAAGCGCTCTAGCCAAATGAGCTAATCCCCCATATTGTAGCGCAAATGTAAATTAAAAAGTCGTATTTAATGACAAAGAAACTCCGGAACTTTCAGGAACAAATCGGCACACACCTCCTACACATACTAATCCGCCTCTTTGTCGACCATAACTTAAAGCAATTCTTGTTGATTTTTGTCTATAGGCGCCACCTAAACTATAATAATGATTTCTTAATTGGGAATCTTCATTACCATAATTATACATGTCGGAAGAGAAAAAGGAAAGTTTCGAATTTAGATTAAATTCAACTGTAGAAGCCGCCCAGTTCTTTTTGTCTGAATCTACCCACATATGTTCTCCCACAACTCTAATTGATTTTGAATCATTAAATTTATACAATGCTTCTGCACCAATAATATTCGTCTTTACCAAGTCGTAGGTTTCTTCAATTAGTTTTTTATTATAATATTGATTGATATAGGTAAAAACTGTTTGCCATTTTTGATTCCATTTTTTTGTGATTTCAATATTATAATCTGAGAAATATTTCTTCCCAAATCCTAAAAACTGGGTTTCATAATCTCTTTTTGGAAGATAGAATTTTCCTCCTAAAGCATTCCAATTCGACATGTTTACAGCTATTTTAGTTCCATATTTCCCTCCTAAAATAGTTTGTTTTTTAATGTTATAAAACACATCCAATTGGCCTCCAATTTCACCTGTTTTCAATACGGTTTCATCGCCTAAAAAAACACTTGGTTGGGCTTGATATACATATATATTAGCCAAATTATAATGATGTTGTTTGGTTAGACTTGGAACGAAATTCATGATTCGATCATTATATGCATTTCCTTTAGCAATTCTTTCTGAGAAAAAACCCATATTTTCAAGCCTTCTAAAAGTACCATCAAGCCCAAATCCTTTCTTGGAATATCCCATATTCATTAACAAAGCATTCCCTGGTTTTATAAAATTATCTTCTATTTGACCTTGTACTTCAACGACTGCGTCTTTTGATTTTATTGTATATTCTGAAGACAAATAGAATCCATTATGAGAATAATCTATTCTAGCAGCATAACCATTTGTCAAACTATTATATTCTGGATTCGGCGTAGTTAATACTTCCTCTTCTCTTCCAACATAAGTTAAACCAAATGAGAGTTCCGAAGTTTTCATTGCAAATAAATCCGACAAAACGATTTCTGTATCTACTCCGTAGATTTCACCATTAGAAATGTCAAATCCTGTTCGTTGTCGGCCATAGATACTTTTCAAGGTAAAATAACTAGTAGGTTTAAATATTACTCTTCCTCCGCGTAATGAATTATTAATCCCAAGCGCTCTGTCTTCCCAACTTCTAAATAACAATCCGCTTCCAAATTGCTCATAAAAATAGCCTGCAGTAAGATCAATTTTGTCCATTTTATATTGCAAAAAATAAGTTGCAACGTCCGTTTTGTCATAACGAGGATTAAAATTTAACAAGGCTTGATCTTCGTAGGATTCGACTTGGATTCCAGTTATCCAATTTTTATATTTTAGATTTAAAAATAAATAACTATTTTCACGCAATGGTATATCAGGATGGGTGACTTTTAAACCTTTGTCGTTCAAATACCATTGAGAATTGGATTCAAATCCACCATAAAAATTTATTTTTTCATCTTTAATTAACTCTTGTGCATGGGAGTAAATTGTAACAAAAACCATGAAAGCAACTAATTTAATTTTCATGGATTAAAGTGTTTTTAGTTTTTCAACTAATTCTTTTTCATTTCCTGGCACATATCCGTTTTGAATGTGCACAATTTCGCCATTTTTAACTACAATAGTATACGGAATGTTGACTATCGATAAAGCTCTTTTGAAATCTTGATTGGTGTCTAATAACACTTTATAATCCCATCCTTTCCCGTTGACTAATGGTTTAACTCTTTTTTGTGTTCTAGAATCGTCAGTCGCAATAGCTATGATTTCAAAATTTAGTGTTTTTTTCCATTCCTCTTGCACTTCATTCATCTCGTCTAATTCATTGATACATGGCGTACACCAAGTCGCCCAAAAGGAAAAAACATACAATTTATCTTTTTCTGAAAAATCAGTTTTTAAAGAAATTGACTTGCCTTCTAAGTTTGTCAGGTTCAAATTTGGGACTTGTTTCTGAGCCAATACACTCAATCCAACAAAAAAGAAAACTAGTTGTAATTTATTCATAATGTTATTGATTTGTATGCAAATAAATAAATTATTATCATTAAAATAAAATATAAATTGTTTTATTTGTATTATAATTTTATATGAATATTATTATGAAAAAATCTGCCTATTTTGGATATCTAATTTTAACTATATTTTTTACTTCTTGTAGTGATACAACAATGGTTTATAGTCCTATTGACATCCAAGGAAATATTGATGAGCCTGCTGTTTCAGGATTTTTCACAAAACAAGTATTAATTGAAGATTATACAGGCACTTGGTGTGGTAATTGCTCAAAAGTAGCCTATGCTATAGAAAAAGTTAAAGAAGAAACAGATAGATCGGTTAGTGTGGCAATTCATAATGGTAATGATCCTTTTAATTTTGCTGAAATTCAGCCTTTACAAGATTTAATTTCCCCTAACACCCAATTAGCATTACCACAAGTGCGTTTAAACAGAACTGTTGTTTGGACTTTCCCTGACATAAACACACAACAGGCCGTAAATTTAACAAGTAATAATTCTGGTCTTGGATTAGCTATGAATTCGGAGGTAACTGATGAACTTTTAAAATTAACTGTTAAAGTGAAGTTTGCTCAAAATTATTCTAATTTAAAATTAGTAGTTTATGTGTTAGAAAATCATTTAATCTATCGGCAAGCTAATTATTCTAATTATTATAATGGAGTCACTCCTATTCTAGATTTTGAACACAATCATGTACTTAGAACATCACTAACAAATTTATTAGGTAACCCTTTGACTAATACAAATTATAATCAAACTGAAACCGTCAATTTTTCTGTTCCTATTCCGGCTAATATCAGTGTTAAAAACAACATGAGTTTTGTGGCTTTTGTGATTGATGAAAATAATAATGTGCTTAATGTAAGAGCTGCGGAAAGAAATGAAGCGCAAGTTTTTCAACAAAACCCATAAAAAAAATATTCTATAATTAGTCGCTTTTTAGCGACTTTTTTTTTGAATTAAATGTCTGAATTAAAAAGTCGTTGGTTTATTTCAAAAGTAATTACCTTTGCTTCAAATTTTATTTCATGAGTAATATCAGAATAACCAAAGAATTTAGTTTCGAAACGGGCCATGCATTATATGGCTATGATGGGAAGTGTAAAAATGTACATGGTCATAGTTACAAATTATCCGTTACTGTTATTGGAGTTCCTATTTCAGATAGAACAAACGTAAAATTTGGAATGGTAATCGATTTTTCTGATTTAAAAAAAATCGTCAAAGAAGAAATTGTTGATCATTTTGATCATGCCACAGTATTTAACGAAACTACACCTCATATTGAATTGGCAAATGAATTAAAAAGCAGAGGACACCATGTGATTCTTGTAGATTATCAGCCTACTAGTGAAAATATGGTTGTTGATTTTGCTCAAAAAATTAAAAACAGATTGCCAAAATCTATCGAATTGCATTCTTTGAAATTACAAGAAACAGATACTTCTTTTGCACAGTGGTTTGCAAGTGATAATTTATAATTTGATTTCCATAAATTAGCCTCCTGACATGACTCCAAATAAAAAAATATATTTTGCATCCGATCAACATTTCGGCGCTCCAACTCCCGAATTAAGCTTTCCGAGAGAGCAAAAATTTGTAGCGTGGCTTGATGATGTTAAGAAAGATGCGGAAGCCATATTTTTATTAGGCGATTTATTTGATTTTTGGTTTGAATATAAAAAAGTGGTGCCAAAGGGATTTGTTCGTGTGTTAGGAAAATTAGCTGAAATTAGAGATATTGGCATTCCCATCTACTTTTTTGTGGGAAATCATGATTTATGGATGCAGGATTATTTTGAAAAAGAGTTGAACATTCCAGTTTATCACGACAATCAAGAATATACTTTTGGAAACAAAACGTTTTTAATCGGACATGGGGACGGAAAAGGTCCTGGAGATAAAGGTTATAAACTAATGAAGAAAGTATTTATTCACCCACTTTCCAAATGGATTTTTCGATGGTTACATCCGGATATAGGAGTTTCTATAGCACATTATCTTTCAGTCAAAAACAAATTAATATCTGGCGATACTGATGTTAAGTTTCTTGGAGAAGAAAATGAGTGGTTGGTTCAGTATTCTAAAAGAAAACTAGAAACGAAACACTACAATTACCTTATTTTTGGACACCGACATTTACCAATGGTTCTCAAAGTGGGTGAAAACTCCGAATATGTAAACTTAGGCGACTGGATCGGTTACTTTACTTACGGTGTTTTCGACGGAACTTCTTTTGAATTGAAAAAATTCGAATAATTTATTTCAAATCCTTAAGTCTCAACTGTACTGAAACAGTACCATTCCATTCATTTTCTTCAATACAATAAACCGCTTCAAAAGGTTTTTTATTTTGGATTAAAGGTAATTTATCTCTTAGATTAAACCCAACCGCAGAATAATTTGGAGAATTTTTCTGCTTGATTGTCAATTTCAAATGTGTATTGTCGGAGCCGATTGTTTTTCCGTAACCCGTATCAACAACATTTTTACTCCAAAATACAGGGGTACGATTTTGTGGTCCATAAGGTTCGAACTGCTTTAGAATTCGTGTTAGTTTTGGTGTGATTTCAGTAAAATCAATTTCAGCATCAACTTCAATTTCAGGAGTTAACATTTCTGGCAATATTGACTCGGCAACTACTTTTTCAAATGCGTCTTTAAATTTTTGATAGTTTTCAGGTTTCAAAGTCATCCCCGCCGCATACATGTGACCTCCAAATTGCTCTAAATGCTCCGCACAAGCTTCTAATGCATTATAAATATCAAATCCCACTACAGATCGAGCTGAAGCAGCATACTTATCGCCACTTTTGGTAAAAACAATGGTAGGTCTGTAATAAACTTCTATCAATCGAGAAGCGACAATTCCAATTACGCCTTTGTGCCAATCTTCTTGGAAAACAACGGTTGTAAATCTCTCTTTTTCATTATTGTCATCTATTTGACGTAATGCCAATTTAGTAATTTGCTGATCTAAATCTTTACGGTCTGAATTATACTGTTCTATTTCCGACGCAAACTGGTTAGCTTGTTCGGTATTAAATTCTGTTAGTAATTCCACTGCATGATTCCCATGTTTAATACGCCCAGCTGCATTAATTCGTGGCGCTATTACAAAAACCACATCGGTTATGGTAAGTTCTTTCTTTTTAATTTGTTGCATCAAAGCCTGAATACCAGGGCGCGGAAAAGAATTAATTACTTGCAACCCAAAATAAGCTAACACACGATTTTCACCCGTCATAGGAACAATATCTGCTGCAATTGCTGTGGCTACAAGATCTAAATAAGGAACAAAATCCTCAATTTTTTGATTTCTGTTTTGTCCTAGAGCTTGAATTAATTTGAAACCTACACCACATCCACAGAGTTCATCATAAGGATAAAGGCAATCTTCTCGTTTTGGATCTAGGGTCGCTATTGCTTTTGGTAAAATTTCTCCAGGACGATGATGATCACAAATGATAAAATCTATATTTTTAGTTTGAGCATAGTCAATATGGTCTATTGATTTTATTCCACAATCTAAAGCAATAATTAAAGAAAATTCGTTGTCCTCCGCAAAGTCGATTCCCTTATAAGAAATGCCATAACCTTCATCATATCGGTCAGGAATGTAAGTCGCGATATTGGGGTAGATGGTTTTTAAATAGGATGCAACTAATGAAACTGCAGTTGTGCCATCTACATCATAATCTCCAAATACTAAAATATTTTCTTGATTAGAAATTGCTTTTTCTATACGATTAACCGCTAAATCCATATCTTTCATTAGATAAGGATCATGCAAATCAGCAAGTTTAGGGCGAAAAAAAGCTTTTGCTTCTTCGAAATTTGAAATGCCGCGATGTAATAAAAGAGTTGCGGCAATTGAATCCGTATTTAAAACATCCATAAGATGCTTAACTTTTTCAGATTCTGGTTGGGGTTTGATTGTCCAGCGCATACGATAAAATTTGTTTGGTGTATAGTATTTAATTTCTATTTCAAATTTAGTAAAAAAACAAATAGAAGCAACTTTACAATTGATATGAAAAATCATTTCAAAAAATTTTCTTTATTTGTTTAAAATAAAAACCTTATGAAAATCCAAGGTCAAATAGTAGATATTAATAACAGAAGTATTTATTCTGGAGAAATTACTGTCGAAAACGGAAAAATTACTTCCATTGTAGCAAAAGAACATCATGTGAAAAACTATATTCTTCCTGGTTTTGTTGATGCACACATCCATATCGAAAGCTCTATGTTAGTTCCTTCTGAGTTTGCAAAATTAGCAGTGCTTCATGGTACAGTAGCTACCATTTCAGATCCACATGAAATTGCTAATGTATTAGGGAAAGATGGTGTTTATTATATGATTGAAAATAGTAAAAAAGTTCCTTTGAAGTTTCATTTTGGCGCTCCTTCTTGTGTTCCTGCTACTGCTTTTGAAACTGCTGGAGCCATTATAGATTCGGATGATATTAAAGAATTAATGGCTCATCCTGATATTTTTTATTTATCTGAAATGATGAATTACCCCGGCGTTCTATTTGATGACCCAGAAGTGTTGAAGAAAATTGAATGGGCAAAACATTACAACAAACCCGTTGATGGTCATGCTCCTGGATTACGAGGTGAACCTATCAATAAATATATTGCAGCTGGAATTACAACTGATCATGAGTGCTTTACATTTGATGAGGCGCAAGAGAAGTTATCTCTAGGCATGAAAGTGCTGATTCGTGAGGGAAGCGCCGCCAAAAACTTCGAAGCTTTGATTGATTTACTACCAGAGCATTTTGAAAATATGATGTTTTGTTCCGACGATAAACACCCAGATGATTTAATTGTGAGTCACATTAATGCACTTTGTGCTAGAGCTGTTGCTAAAGGAATTGATGTTTTTAAAATATTGCAGGTTGCTTGTGTCAATCCGATACATCATTATAAAATGAATGTAGGATTGTTACAAATTAATGATCTTGCAGATTTTATAGTTGTAGAAGATTTAATTGATTTTAATGTTATCCAAACTTACATTAATGGTGAATTAGTGGCTGAAAATGGCAAATCATTTATTGAAAATGTTTCATTCGAAACTCCAAACAACTTTAATACTTCAAAAAAGAATATTTCAGACTTTACTATAGAAGGAAAATCGACAAAAATTAGAGTAATCGAAGCATTAGAAGGTCAACTCATTACAAATGAAATTCATCACGAAGTCTTATTATCAAAAGGAAATATTTTAATTGATATGTCAAATGATGTTTTAAAAATGGCGGTTGTAAATCGATATCAAAATACGAAGCCTGCTATCGCATTTATTAAAAACTTTGGACTAAAAAGAGGTGCGATTGCAAGTTCTGTAGCGCATGATTGTCACAATATTGTTGTTGTAGGAACGTCAGACGAAGATATTTGTAAAGCGGTCAACCTTATCATAGAAAACACTGGTGGCATTTGTGCTGTTGAAGGTGACAAAATGAAATCATTAGCACTTCCTGTCGCGGGAATTATGAGTGATAAAGACGGTTGGGAAACAGGAAAATGTTATCAAGAAATTGATGCCATGGCAAAAGAACTTGGAAGCCAATTAAAAGCACCTTTTATGACGCTGTCCTTTATGGCTTTATTGGTAATACCCGATTTGAAATTATCAGACAAAGGTTTGTTTAGTGGAAAATCGTTTTCATTTGTGGATTTAGAAGTTTAATGTGACGACAACCATTTTTCCAAATCGTCTTTTACATTGCCTGCAGCCATTCTTAAAACTATTTTTCCTTTCGAATCTATAAGGATAAACGACGGCAAGGACGTTATAGAGTATTTGCCAAAATTACTATTTGTTGGATCTTCCATGACATTAACCCATCCCATTCCTGTATGTTTCTTGATAAAATCAATCCACTCTTCGTTTTTACTAAAAGCCGCAACTGTGTAAATAGTAAAACCTTTGGATTCATATTGTTGCCAAATTGGAATCAGTTTAGGCAGTGTTTCCACACAGTGTGAACAGTCCGGATTGTAAATTACAAGTAAAGTGAATTTTGAAGAAGTAACTACATCTTTTAATTCACGAGTATTTCCTATAGTATCTTTGAGACTGACATTAATAAAATTAGCGTCTACCATACTTTTAGAAAGTGCTTCCAATTTGGCTTGAACTACTTGTTGCACCATTTTTTCTGGATTTGCTTTGGCCCAATAAATATAACCGTCGATCAAATCTTGACGTTTACTTTTGGAAAAAGCCTCGTATAACAAATGCTGTAGTCGCTTGGAAGCCGCAATGTTCTTTGAAGCTGTATTGAGCACCCATTCAAAAGCAGTAAATGAATTCTCCTTTTTGTCGATTATTAAATCAATATAATTTTCAAGAATAAAGGTTGGTAGTGGTGTATTGTAAAATTTCTGGTCGGCAAAAATCTGTCGTTTCAAATAATTCTGTCTAAGGTTTTGAATAGAAGAAAAGTCTTTTTCATTGATTCGATCTGCAACTACAAGATTATTAGCCGCATACGTTTGTGGATATTGTTTCGAAAATGCACTTGATTTCTTTTGATAATCTCGTAATTTGATACAAAATTCCTTAAACACTGTCGTGTCATTTAGGTTCTTAGTACTATATTCCTCGAGATTTGTGGACAGTTTTTTACGTAAGTTTACAAAATCCTGATATGCTTTGTTTTCTTTGGAGTTTTCTATATGTAGTGGATTTAACTCGTTATTATTACAACTTAAAAATATTTTATAAGTGCTTTCCTTTGGGCTGACCATAAAATACTGAGCATTACTTCCTTTCTTAAAATAAACTAACCCTGGTTCTCTTAGCCAAAATCCTGCAATAAATTCTCCATTTGCATTAGTTTTTATGGTTTCAACTTCTGTATCCGTACCATTAAAAACCCCAAAAGTTAAATTCGACGATTTATTACAATTATCTAATACTTTTCCTTGTATTTGGAAATTGAACTTATAATTTGCTGCTATGGGTTTTTGTTTTGTTTTTGTTTGAGAAAATGCTAACGAGCCAAAAGCGATAAAAAAGATTAAAATTAATTTTTTCACTACAATTTATTTTAATTAAACACTAAGATATAGTTACAATTGTTAATGCAATGCCATTACAAAAATAAAAAAACTTGATTAACATCCTCTGTCCTTAACAATAGATTTTGAGAATCTTAAGCTAAGTAATTTACTAGTATATGGTGATTCGAAAATATTTGCTGTGGCCTAAAAATCTATACAAATAGGACTATTTAGATTTTCCTGCAACTACTACTACTATTTCGCCTTTTGGTGGTTTGTTTTCAAAATGAGTCAAAACCTCCTTGGCTGTGCCTCGAACATTTTCTTCGTGAAGTTTGGATAACTCCCTTGAAACACAAACTTGACGATCTTCACCAAAATACGTGATAAATTCCGCTAACGTTTTTATTAATTTATGAGGAGAAACATACAAAATCATGGTTCTTGTTTCTTCAGTTAAAGCTAAATAACGCGTTTGTCTTCCTTTTTTTTCAGGTAGAAATCCTTCAAAGACAAATTTGTCATTTGGCAATCCACTATTCACTAGTGCGGGAACAAAAGCAGTAGCGCCAGGCAAGCATTCTACGGTAATATTGTTTTCAACACATGCTCGAGTTAATAAAAAACCTGGGTCCGATATGGCTGGAGTTCCAGCGTCTGAAATTAAAGCGATAGTTTCTCCTGCTTTAAGTCGTGCTATTAAATTTTCAACTGTTTTATGTTCATTATGCATATGATGACTATGCATATGAGTCGAAATCTCGTAATGTTTGAGAAGTTTTCCACTAGTTCTGGTATCTTCCGCTAAGATCAAATCGACTTCTTTTAAAATTCGAATTGCTCGTAACGTCATGTCTTCTAAATTGCCAATTGGCGTGGGAACAATGTATAATTTTGACATAATGAAAACCTTTATTAAACACAAATTTAGCTCATGCGAATAGTTTTTGGGTATTCGTATGAGCTAAATTTGTGTTGACTTTTATAATTTCTAAGTGAATTTTTTCTCTACAATATTCATAAAACGCTCCGCATATTCGTCTTTGCCTTCCCAATTGTTATAATCAGGTTTTACCATATTTTCAATGAAATCTTCTGCTTCTTGATACGTATCAAAAGTCATCAATTGAGATAATACACGGTTGTAATCTTCACTACTATTGGCAAACAAATGATTCATGAAAGCAATTCTGTCATTTAAACCAATAATAATTCCTTTTGAAATTCGATCGTTTATTGAAATTGAATTGAAGTCGTTATTCATAGAAATCACTGGAGCTGAATCGTTATAACTTCTTCCAATTGGAATTACATCACTTGGAACAATTACTTCATTCTCGATTGCTAAATCTTCTGGTTTTACAAAAACAGGATCAACATAATCGGAGCCTAATAAATCATCAAACGTTATTTGTGTTGAAGTTGATTTTGTGACTTCTTCCACTTCATCCTCTCCAATTTTAGAATCAAAAGACAATTCGAAAGCAGGTTTAAATGAAATTTCTTCTTCAACAGGTTCTTCTTCTATAGTTTGTTGAATTTCTTCTTTTATTTCTTCAGACGCTTCTTCTTCAATTTCTATTGAAGCCTGAGGAATCAATTCTTCATGTACTTCAACAACAATTTCTTTTTCAATATTTGAAGTTTCCTCATTATCTTGTTCTATTTCAGATTCAATTTCAGTTTCTGAGGACACTTCTTGATTGGATTCAAAAGCAGTTTCAATTATTTCTTCTATTGCAGCTAGCCCAATTGTTGGTTTTACATCTGAGAAATTTTCTTCAACAAAACGTAATACAGACAATTTCTCATAGAGCTTTTGAGTTTCTTGATGCAATTGAATTAAATCTGATTTGTTTTTGAGTTTTAAAATTCGATGCGCTATGCTTATTAATTCGGCTTCCAACTTTTTTTTCATAACTTTAAAATTACCTTGGGTGGGTTCGTTTTTAATAATTATCTTCTTTACTGTTTATTTCATCAAAGGAAGAAGTAACCTTACGTAAAAATTTTCTACTTTTGACAACGGCGTAAATATACTAATTTTTATATCGGTTTATTTAGTATACAAAGTAATAAAATCTATTCATTTTAAGCACAAGAAAACTACTAAATGTTTCTCGAAAATACAGTCAATCATAAAGAACAATTTGGATGGATAGAAGTAATCTGTGGCTCTATGTTTTCGGGCAAAACAGAAGAATTAATTCGTCGTTTGAAACGAGCACAATTTGCCAAACAAAAAGTTGAAATATTCAAACCTGCCATAGACACCCGTTATCATGATGAAATGGTAGTATCGCATGACAGTAATGAAATTCGTTCAACGCCGGTTCCTGCAGCAGCCAACATTGCTATTTTAGCTCAAGGTTGTGATGTTGTCGGGATTGACGAAGCACAATTTTTTGATGATGAAATCGTGAAAATTTGCAATGATTTAGCCAATTCTGGCATTCGAGTTATTGTTGCGGGTTTGGATATGGATTTCAAAGGGAATCCTTTTGGACCAATGCCCGCTCTTATGGCCACAGCAGAATACGTAACTAAAGTGCATGCCGTTTGCACTCGAACCGGAAATTTAGCGAACTACAGCTTTCGAAAAGCTGATAATGAAAATCTTGTTTTTCTTGGAGAAACAGAAGAATATGAACCGTTGAGCAGAGCTGCCTATTATAGAGCCATGCGAAAAGTTCAAGAAATTGATTCCGAAAAAACTACTAAAAATCAAGAATAAAATTGATTTTATCTATAAAAAATATAGCCAAAATTCTTCATGCCAAATGGCTTGGCAATCATCCGAATACCTTAATAGAAAACATAGCAATTGACAGTCGATCTCTTCAAAACGGAGCGCAAACTTTGTTTTTTGCTATTGTTGGTCCAAATAATGACGCGCATGTTTATATTGAAGAATTAATAGAAAAAGGAGTTCGTAATTTTGTTGTTACACATGTACCTGAAACTATATCAGAGGAAGCAAATTTCTTAGTTGTAGAAAACACTTTAGAGGCTTTACAACATTTTGCTGCTTACCATCGAGACTTATTTGATTTTCCTGTAATCGGAATCACGGGTAGTAATGGAAAAACAATCGTCAAAGAATGGTTGAATTTTCTATTAAGTCCCGATTATAATATTATTCGAAGTCCAAAAAGTTACAATTCACAAGTGGGTGTGCCGCTTTCTGTGATAGCCATCAACGAGAAACACAACTTAGGTATTTTTGAGGCAGGTATTTCTACTGTCAATGAAATGGAGAAACTGGAAAAAATACTAAAACCAACAATTGGAATTCTGACCAATATCGGATCTGCACACGATGAAGGATTTGCCAATATTGGTGAAAAAATGAAGGAGAAATTGAAGCTTTTCTCCCGTGTTAAAATTCTTATCTGCAATAAAAACAAATCGATTGATGCGTTTATCAATCCAAAATTAAAAACATTTACCTGGAGTTTTAAAGATGAAAATGCCGATGTATTTATCACCAAAAAATCAATTCTAGACAAGACCATTTTAAAAATTCGGTATTCTACTGCTGTTTTTGAAATAAAAATACCTTTTCAAGATGATGCTGCTATTGAAAATACTATTCATTGCATTATGACCTTATTGTATTTTGGTTATAAACATGAAATAATTGAAAGCAGAGTTGATTTGCTATATCCTGTAGAAATGCGGTTGAAAGTAAAAAACGGCATTAATAACACCACTTTAATAGACGATAGTTATAGTTCCGATTTTCAATCATTGAAAATAGCGCTAGATTTCTTAGAAAGTCAAAAGCAATACAAAAAGAAAACGTTGATTTTATCTGATATTTTTCAAAGCGGCTTGTCGAATGATGAATTGTATTCTAGAGTTTCTCAAATGATTATTTCGAATAAAATTAATCGTGTAATTGGAGTTGGGGAAACGATTTCTAAATTTAAAAACAAATTTCTAAATTGTATTACATTCCCAAATACGGATGCTTTTATTTCCCAATTAGACAGTTTGAATTTTGGGAATGAAACAATCTTAATTAAAGGTGCGCGGTCCTTACATTTTGAAAAAATAGTGTCCGCCTTAGAAGAAAAAACGCACGAAACGGTACTCGAAATCAATTTAAATGCGATTAGTCATAATTTAAATTTCTACAAATCTAAACTCAAACCAAAAACCAAAATGATGGCGATGGTGAAGGCTTTTGGCTACGGAAATGGCGGGTTTGAAATAGCAAAATTACTTGAACATCATAAAGTAGATTATTTAGGAGTTGCCTTTGCGGACGAAGGTATTTCATTGAAAAACGATGGAATTCATTTGCCAATTATGGTTTTAAATCCTGAAACCACTAGTTTTTCTGCTATTATTCAACATCAGTTGGAACCTGAAATATACAGTTTGAAAGGTTTGAAGGCTTTTTTGAAAATCGCTGAGCAAAAGAAATTGAAAAGATATCCTATTCACATCAAGTTAGACACTGGAATGCATCGTTTGGGTTTTGAAGAAGAACAATTAAAAGAACTGACAGACATATTAAAAGAAAATCCTTTGGTTCTGGTAAAAAGCATTTTGTCACATATGGCGACTAGTGATGATTTGAATCATCATGAATTTGCATTGTACCAAATTGATTTGTTTGAAAAAATGTC
>CANHMG010000068.1 GCA_947461795.1 Flavobacteriaceae bacterium
ATATTTAGAGCACAACTAGAAACTTATAACTATTATAAAAATAGGTATACTGTTTCATCGGATGAAGTTACAATCCTAAATCCAAATTCCTAAATGATTAACATAATAAAATATGCAGCAATCGATATTGGTTCCAATGCCATGCGTTTGCTTGTTTCTAATATTATTGAAGAAAAAGGAAAACCTACGCATTTCACCAAAAGTGCCTTGGTTCGTTTACCGATTCGATTAGGACAGGATTCATTTACAGTTGGAGATATTTCAGATGAAAATATCGAAAGAATGATCGATGCGATGAATGCTTTTAAGCTTTTAATGAAAGTGCATAATGTTGAAAAATACAAAGCATTGGCAACTTCAGCGATGCGTGAAGCCACAAATAGTGCTGAAGTAATTCAAATTATCAAAGATAAAACCGAAATATCAATAGAACTAATCGACGGAAAAACAGAGGCTGCTATTATTGTCTCTGCAGATTTGGGTCATTTATTAAATTCAGAAAATACCTATTTGTATGTGGATGTTGGTGGTGGAAGTACCGAATTTTCCCTATTCTCAAACAATACCGTTATAGCTTCTAAATCCTTCAAAATAGGAACTGTTCGTCTTTTAAATGAAATGGTTAATGAAGTAGTTTGGCATGAAATAGAAAGTTGGATTAAATATCATACCATCGATTTTGAATCGGTCATTTTAATTGGCTCCGGTGGAAATATTAACAAGTTATTCAAAATGTCTGGCAAACAGCAAGACAAACCTTTGTCGTATGCCTATGTAAACAAACGATTCAATTTTTTAAATTCTCTAACCTACGAGCAACGTGTTTCGGAATTGGATTTAAATCCGGATCGTGCAGATGTAATTGTTTTAGCAACCAAAATTTACTTAAATGCGATGAAATGGTGCGGCGCTAAACGAATTTATGTTCCTAAAATCGGATTATCTGACGGAATCATCAAGGCGATGTACCACGATTCTATTTAACTAAAAGATGAATAAAAACAGATTGGAAGTTTTTAGTGATGGTGTTCTAGCCATTATCACCACTATTATGGTACTTGAAATTAAATTTCTTAATGGTGCCAAAACGATTGGATGGCGGCGACATGTTATGTGATTGTGGCTTTGATGTGGTTGATTCCCGACAAAAGAATTGAAAATATTTTCGATCAGGTCGATTAAAAATCCAAATCGAAGGTTTTACGTAACAATTCCAAACTCGGATTCAATTCATTCAATCGATTGTATTTATCCTGTGCAGTAAATGCAAATTTATTTTCCACACTTTCATTCACAACAACGTCAATTGTAATGTCATGATTGTGCAAATGCCCTTTCAAATAGCCCAACAACGCAGTTTTTTCAGATTCAAAATCAATTTTGGATCCTTCATTGGGCAACTCGATAGTGATTTTTGACCCATGAAGTGTAGGGTCATTGATAAGCAATAAAGATTCCATAATCCTTGAACCATTTTCCCCTAATTTCTCAGCATATTTTGTCCAATACAAAAGCATCTCTGTTTCTGTAAATGCTTCTGTCGGCATTTGTACCGTTTCTTTTGTTACGGTTTTATTCGATTCTTGAAGTTCTTTTTTGGCTCGAATACTAGCCAATGAAAAGGCAGAAACTTTCTTTTCTCCCAAAGTATTTTTATTGGAAATTGGAGTTTCAATTTTGAATGGTTCAGCAATAGGAATAACGATTGGAGATTCTACTACAATAGAATCCTCGATTTCGGGTAGAATTTCTTTAATGATTTCGATAATTTCTGGAGAAGAAACAGCTAATTCTAAGACTCTTCCGTAAAAATGTTTGGGAGGAATTATATATCCGTCAACTTTTTTTTTTCTCCATCAAAAGTGATAGAGGCCAATTGCATCAGACAAAGTTCAACCAATAGTCGCTGATTTTGGGAAGTTTTGAATTTTAAATCACATTCATTCGCTAAATCAATTCCTTTCATCAAGAAATCTTGCGATGCATTTTGAGCTTGATCCCCATACATTTTTTGAGCTTGTTCTCCAACTTCCAAAAGTGAAAGTGTAGCGGGTGTTTTACTCACCAACAAATCTCTAAAATGCGAAGCCAAACCAGCAATAAAATGATGCCCGTCAAATCCTTTCGATAGGATTTCGTTATAGGTCATCAACAAATCTGGAATTTTATTCTCTAAAATTAAATCGGTAACATTAATGTATGTTTCATAATCCAACACATTCAAATTCTCCGTAACCGCTTGACGTGTTAGGTTATTGCCACAATAGGAAACGACTCTGTCAAAAATAGAAAGTGCATCACGCATCGCTCCATCCGCTTTTTGTGCAATAATGTGTAAGGCGTCATCCTCGAAAGCAACGCCTTGACTTTGGGCCACTTCAGCTAAATGCTCTTTAGCATCTTTCACCGTAATTCTTTTGAAATCGAATATCTGGCAACGTGACAAAATCGTTGGAATGATTTTGTGTTTTTCAGTAGTTGCTAAAATGAAAATGGCGTGTTTCGGCGGTTCTTCTAATGTTTTTAGAAAAGCGTTGAATGCTGCGGAAGACAACATGTGTACCTCGTCTATAATATATACTTTGTATTGTCCGGTTTGTGGTGGAATCCGAACTTGATCAATTAAGTTTCGAATATCGTCTACGGAATTGTTGGAAGCGGCATCGAGTTCAAACACGTTGAACGCAAAATCTTCGTTCGGATCATCATAACCGGGTTGATTGATTTTACGCGCTAGAATTCGAGCGCACGTGGTTTTTCCAACACCACGTGGACCAGTAAACAAAAGGGCAGAAGCCAAGTGATTGGTTTCTATGGCGTTGAGTAAAGTGTTGGTAATGGCTTTTTGACCGACAACATCTTTAAATGTTTGCGGACGGTATTTACGCGCCGATACGACAAATTGTTCCATAGTTTTTTATTGGTGAACAAATATAAGTTTATTATTTTGAATTTTAAATGTTGAATTTTAAATGAAAAAATTAATTCTTGACGCAGTGCCCTAGCCCCGATGGAGCCGGTATCCTTTTTTCTTGAGGTACGAAAAGAAAAAAGATAAAGGCGAAAGCGGGAAACAGCTCCTCAATCAAAATATAAAATTCAAAATTAAAAATAATAAAACTACTTTTGCCCCGCAGACCGCCTTATCGCTGCTCGCCTCGGCGAGGAGAGGAAAGTCCGGACACCATAGAGAAGCATAGCGGGTAACGCCCGTCCGTCGAGAGGCGAGGACCAGTGCAACAGAAAGTATGTACAGTTCGGCTGTAGTGAAACCAGGTAAACTCTATGCGGTGAAATTCCAAGTATATCGGCATTTAAGGGTTTCTCGCCCGTTGTCGAAGGGTAGGAAGCTCGAACCAATGAGCAATTGTTGGTCTAGATAAATGATAAGGACTCACTTTGTGGGTACAGAATCCGGCTTATAGGTCTGCTTTTTTTTAGTTGCTGAGTGACTGAGTTGCTGAGTTGCTGAGTTTCTGAGTTTTTTTGGGAGCCGGGAACCTGCTATACGCTGCAAGTCCTCGCTGCGCTGCGGGCTTTACGCTTCTATCAGGGCTAGGGCAACAAATTTCAATAGACACAAATCCTAAAATCTTACAGTCTTATAGTCTTAAAGTCTTACAGTCTTATAGTCTACTCCACTTCCCCAGAATTCATCTCAAAAAAACTAAAAATCGAACCACCATAACTTTTCTTAAACGAGAAGTGCATCAAGTGATCAAGTTTGGTGTATTTGGAATGCTCAATAATCATCATGCCTTCGGTTTCTAGCAACTCGCTTTCAAAGACGGCGAGTACAATGGCGTCAAAAGATTTCTGATCTAAGGCATACGGCGGATCGGCAAAAACAATGTCGTATTTAGAGTTGCAGCGTTTGATATATTGCATCACATCGCTTTTGATGGCGGCAATGTTGAAGTCGAATTCAGCGGCAGTTTGCTTAATAAACTTCACGCAACCGAAATCGCCATCGACACTCGTGATGTTTTTGCTTCCGCGCGATGCAAATTCATAGCTGATGTTTCCTGTTCCGGAAAATAGGTCGAGGACTTTTAAATCCTCAAAATGAAAATGATTATTCAAGACGTTAAACAACGCCTCTTTACTCATATCGGTCGTCGGACGAACGGGAAGGTTTTTGGGTGGAGAAATACGTCTTCCTTTGAATTTTCCGGATATAATTCTCACGATTGTAAGAGGATAAAATGCTTCAAATTTTGAGAAGTAGAAAGCGAATTGTTTTCCTGTAAATCGTTGGTATTTAAGATACTTACGTTACGAATGTATTTATAAGCAATTGTGTAAAAAGCATCATTCTCTTCAATGTTTCCTAAAAACTCTAATTTGAAAATTTCTGGATTCATATTCAATTGTTCCGCCGTAAAAAGCAAATAGTAAATTAAATCTTCAGGTGTTTTATACTCGAAAGTATTGAACAATAATAAATGTTGATTTTGAACCACCACAATTTCAAAATGATGCGCAGCCAGATGTACAAACATCTTCTTATCATCAATGTTTTTTGAACGTTCCAACAAACGAGACACTAAAATAGTCGACACATGTTTGTAGGTAAACGTCCCAAAATGATCCACAAAAATATTATTGATGTTCACATAAGGAACATATACATTATGTATCGGATAAGTCGATAAGGAATCAAAGTCAAAGAAATCCGTCTCGTAGACTTTCGTATTGTATTGCAAATAGCTGCCTAAATACATTTCATTAAACATCGGAGCAGGAACAAAAGTCGATAAATGATTGTCATACAACACTTCCACTTCATCATAAGATGCTTTGAAAAAAGCGTTCTCATTCAAGATTTTAGTGATAACTTCTTCCACTTTAAAGTTGGAATTGTCCGTATCAAATACAGTTTCTTCCAAAGCTAAAACTTTACGGTTGAGCGTATCCAAACTACTAAATGACATAGCAGTCAACGAAACTTGAATCGTCAGTTTTTGATATTTTTTTTCCGTGATGTTGGCGGCATTGACTAACATAAAGTAGAGATTCGTTTCATAATCGAATGCGACAAACTTACAATTTTTTTAGAAGTATTTTATATTTTTTTAGGAGCTTAATCCTGCTGTTCGCTAAATCTTTTTCCGTCTAAAGAAGCAGGAAAAAGGATACCGCTGCCATCAGGGCTAGGGAATATATTATTAGACCGTACAATTATTGGATTACTAGACCTCTCGAGGTGCCCCCATTTTTAAATCCAATAATCCAATCATCTAACAATCCAAAAATCTTCCGTACTTTGCGGTTAGAAAATAACCCTAATGAGCTCCAATAATTTTTATAGTATTCTAAGTCGAAACTTTCCGTTTCAACCGACTACCAAACAGGATATTTTCTTCCAACAAATTGCGGAATTCATTACCAATAATAACAAGGATGAAATCTTTGTCCTAAAAGGTTATGCGGGAACTGGGAAAACAACCGTTATTGCTACAATCGTCAATCATCTCGTAGAAATTCAAAAGAAATATGTGTTGTTGGCGCCCACAGGTCGCGCAGCCAAAGTCATTGCGAATTATTCTCAAAAACCAGCGTTTACCATTCACAAAAAAATATATTTTCCGAAAAAGAGTAGTGGAGGCGGTGTGAGTTTTACTTTGCAACCCAATAAACACAAAGACACCATTTTTATTGTCGATGAAGCGTCGATGATTTCAGATGTCAATCAGGAAAGCAAGTTGTATGACAATGGTTCGTTGCTTGATGAATTGATTTCGTATGTGTACGCTGGCGTCAATTGCAAAATGATTTTATTGGGCGATACGGCGCAATTGCCACCAGTAAATTTGTCTATTTCGCCTGCTTTAGATATCGATTCGTTGGGATTGAACTATAACAAAGAAATCAAACATATCGAGTTTGATGAAGTCATGCGTCAAGAAGAAGACTCTGGAATTTTGTATAATGCAACAGAACTGCGCGAGTTATTGAAAGACGATTTCATTCCAACTTTTCAATTTCAGTTGAAAAATTTTACCGATATCATCCGATTGACGGATGGCTATGATATTCAAGATGCAATTAATTCGGCCTATAGTAAATACAGTATCGAAGACACGGCTTTTATTGTTCGTTCGAACAAACGCGCCAATCAATACAACCAGCAAATTCGGACGAAGATTCTCGATAAAGAAAGTGAACTCTCCACCGGTGATTATTTGATGGTCGTGAAGAACAATTATTTTTGGCTCAAAGAAAGCGATGAAGCAGGTTTTATTGCCAATGGCGACATTATCGAGGTGTTGCAGATTTTTAATATCAAAGAACTCTATGGATTTAAATTCGCGAATGTCAAAATCAGAATGGTCGATTATCCGAACCAGAAACCATTTGAAACGGTGTTGTTGATGGATACTATTGCCAGCGAATCACCGTCGCTTTCATATGACGACGCCAACCGCTTGTATCAAGAAGTGATGCAAGATTATGAAGGAGAAACTAAATACAAGAAATTTCAGAAAGTAAAGGAAAACGAATACTTCAACGCATTGCAAGTTAAATTTTCTTATGCGATCACCTGTCACAAATCGCAAGGCGGCCAATGGAACACGGTATTTATCGAGCAACCGTATTTACCTGATGGCATTGATAGAGAATACATTCGTTGGTTGTATACCGCGATTACACGTGCGAAAGATAAGTTGTATTTGATTGGATTTAAGGATGAGAATTTTTTGGAGAAGTAACTGTGAAACTGAGTGCCTGAGTAGCTGAGTTACTGAGCTACTGAGTTCGTCTGGATTTACGGATAACCCTAGCCCTGATAGGAGCATTTATCCTTTTGTGCCGTTGTTCGGCGCAAAAGATATGGCGGATAGCAGGATACAGCTTCCAAAATAAAAAAAAACTCATTAACTTAGCGGCTTCAAACTCAGAAACTCAGGCACTCAGAAACTCAGCAACTCCAAAATGAAAATCATCGCCGTTATTCCCGCTCGTTATGCTTCCTCCCGTTTTCCTGCGAAACTCATGCAGGATTTAGGAGGAAAAACTATCATCACTAGAACCTATGAAGCGGCTGTAAACACTCAGTTATTTGACGATGTTTTTGTAGTGACCGATTCGGATTTGATTTATGATGAAATCGTTTTGAATGGGGGGAAAGCAATTATGAGTGTCAAAGAACACGAATCGGGTAGCGATCGAATTGCCGAAGCAGTAGAAAATCTTGATGTTGATATTGTTGTGAATGTGCAAGGCGACGAACCTTTTATCGATGCTGAATCACTCTCGAAAGTCATTGAAGTTTTTAGAAATGATACGGAAAGAAAAGTTGATTTAGCGTCTTTGATGCGTGAAATTAATGACGAAACGGAAATCAATAATCCAAATAATGTTAAAGTGGTGGTGGATCAAAATGGCATGGCGTTGTATTTTTCGCGTTCCGTAATTCCGTATCCACGAGATAAAAATGTGGGTGTTCGTTATTTTCAACATGTCGGGATTTATGCTTTCAGAAAACAAGCGTTGATTGATTTTTATCATTTGCCAATGAAATCATTAGAAGCTTCCGAGAAACTAGAGCAATTGCGTTATTTAGAATTCGGAAAACGTATCAAAATGGTCGAAACTACGCATGTTAGTATTGGTATTGATACCTTAGAAGATTTAGAAAGAGCTAGAAAATTACTGTAATTACTCTTTGTTTTCGGGATCAAAATACCCTTTACTTTTGATTTGTGTCGAGAAGAAATTCAAAAATAATACGACGAAGAATAAGAACAATAACGCTTGAGTACTCACCAAGAATTTCCCATAAGTCGTCACTGGATAGAAATCACCATAGCCAATAGATGACGAAGTAATGATACTAAAGTACACTGCGTCAAACCAATGGTGAAAAGGTTTGTTCAGATTATTTCCACAAGTGTATAATACTGCATACGCTAAAACAATTTCCAAATAGTTGAAAAATAACAATAGCATAGAACGTTTGTACGAACGTGGTCTGGAAAATAAATCGGAGGCAAAAATCAACGTAGGAATGTACAGTATGGTTTCTAATAGGAAATAAATCAAAATCCAAATCAGAAAATGGAACTCATGCCAATCGTAAACAATGAGTAAGATAGGGAAAGTAACTTTAATCAAGACGTATAAGTCGAGCGCCAAATCTTCGTATTCGTTTCCTTTTTTCCAAGCTAAATATTTAATATAGATTCCAGGGAAAAGCATTTGTGAAAAGGAAAGCAACAAGCGAATTATTTTTTCAATTCCATTGTCGTCTTGGTGATCATTGTTCCAAATTGCTTTGATATTGAGAATTCGTTTTTGAATCGGATTGTATTTGGATTGTGGCAATCGTGATACGTTTCCAATTAATAATTTGGCTAGGATGGATTGTTTTGATCTTGGCATATTGCAGCAGCATTTGGTTGAAAATCAACTCTATTTCGATGTACTTAAAAGTACTATAAATATACTAAGCGGCAAAGGATAATTTACTTATTATAGAGAAAATAATACGCTTCTACATTGTCTAAAAAAACTCCGTCAAATCCAGCGTCGAGTATTTTTTTGAGATAGGATTCTGAATTTCCATAGATGATTTTTTTCCAGTCGTCGTGCCAAAACTGCACATAAAACTCATCTTCGTAACCCACATATTTTTTCTTGAGCCAAATTGGGTTATTAAGGCGCCAATTACGATTCCAATAATATCTCCAGTTTTCAGCGGCTCCAATATTCATATAAGAAATAATAAGCCGTTTACCGCCGTTGGCTTTTGTTTTAAGTTGCTCCAAATCCTTAGCTGTTAAGGGTTCGTCATTAAAAAACAAATCTATAGTAATCATATCGAAATTGGTATCCTTAATCGCTTTGATGTAGGTGTTTTTTGTTTTAATATTTTTTGGATTGATAAGATATAAATAGTTTTTAGCATCATTCAATTTTAGAATATCATTTGAGTTTTCATTGGGGACCACTTCAGGGATTTCGTGGTAATGTTCGTTGGTATTGACTCTAGGATACAACAAAAAACCTTCTTTCGAACTTTGTTTTTTTACAGCTTCCAATGCGGCTGATTCTGTAATAAAATCAGAAACCATTACTTGTTTTTCAACTTGTAATTTTCGAAGCATTTGCAAGCGGTATTTATCAATTTTAGGTTTTCCATTATAAAATAAATCTTCTACAGCAATCCCATCGATAGCATTCAAATAAGTTGTTTTGAATTTGCCATTGGTATTGATTTTTTCAAAAGCCAATTCAGGTCCGTTTTGTGGAATAACAATAAAATTACTATCGATACTTCTTGCATATTTTGAAATATCAATGACAAAATCTTGCATTTTATAAGCCGCTTTAGTTGTATTGCTTTCTTTCAATGGTTTGAAAGCAGTAACTAATATTAGAACAATGAAAATGGTTATTGATGATTTATTTATCATGATTTATTTGATACTGTAATGATTATAATTCTCGCTTATAATTTTTGTATGATAATTAATTCGTTATGATTTTCAATTCGAGGCACTGTGAAAATAGAATAGGATTTGGTATTGAATTCTTGAATATAAGCTTTATTTCGTAGGTTTTGTTTTTCATTTAAAAGCATTGTATTGAATAGAATATATCCTCTATTATTCAATATATCTCCAATACGATTGATAAAGAATTTTTCAAATAAAAAATTTGGCATTTCGGTATCTTGAAAAATATCAATAATAATTAAATCATAGGTTTCTTTGGTTTTTAAAACAAATTCGAAAGCATCCTCGATAATAATTGAAAGGTTTGAAATTTGATTCAGTTGAAAATAGGAGTTGGCAATATCAATAATAGCAGCATCTATTTCTACACCTGTGATTTTGCCTTTAAATTTAATTTCATCCACTAATGTTTTAATCACACTTCCTCCAGCAACTCCGAGGACTAAAATCGATTCCATTGATTGGATGGTTTCAAAACCAATTTTTTTCAATCCAATCCGTAAAATCCGTTGCAAACTCCCATAGGAATAATTTGTATTTTTAGAATCAATTACGAGTTGACCGTTGTTCCAGTTGACTTCAATCGATTTGCTTATAGAAGAATTCTTCTGAAGCACATGAATGGGAATAAGATAACTGAGAAGTCTTCGGAACATTAAAATTATTTTCTTCAAAAATAGGAGATTAATGTTAATTTTACAGAAATAGTTTAGCATGAAAAAAAGTATCTATCGTTTTATTTTTACGCGCCTTTTAGGGTGGAAAATGCATGGTTCTATTGATGTAAACATTAAGAAATGTATTATTATTGTTATACCTCATACGAGTAATTTAGATTTTTTTATTGCGCTTTTAGTACGTGGAATTTGGGATATTCCAATAAATTTTGTTGGTAAAAAGGAATTATTTGTTTTCCCATTTGGATATTATTTTAGAAGTGTTGGTGGCGCTCCTTTAGATCGAAGTGGTAATAAAAACACAGTGGATGCAACAGCAGAACTATTCAAATCAAGAGATGTTTTTAGATTGTCTTTATCCCCAGAAGGAACTAGGAAAAAGGTAACTGAATTGAGAACCGGTTTTTATTATATTGCAGTGAAAGCAAATGTCCCGATAATTCCAGTGTCATTTGATTTTGGAAAAAAACAAGTAAAAGTTGGAGATCCATTTTATCCAACAGGGAATTATAATGACGATATGAGAAAAATATTGCCTCACTTTATAGGGGCTATCGGGAAAGTTCCTGAAAATAGCTTTGAATATAATCCTGAAAACTACACGAATTAATTTTTAATATTAATTATGAATGTTCAACAAATCATTAATGACTTTAAAGTAGAAAGTATAACTGGAAGGTACATTACTTTGGAATCAATTGAACCTATTTTAAAAGAATGGAATACGGATAATCAATTGAAGATTGAAGGATATTCGGTTTTAAAACGACCAATCTATTCTTATACAATAGGAACAGGTTCAACAAAAATATTGCTTTGGTCACAAATGCATGGAAACGAAAGTACCACTACGAAAGCCTTATTTGATTTACTATTGTTTTTAAATAGTGAGAATCAAGAGGCTAAAGATTTTTTAAATCATTTTACCTTTCTATGTTTTCCTATGCTCAATCCTGATGGTGCTTGGGCTTATACAAGAGAAAATGCAAATGGTGTTGATTTGAATCGAGATGCTCAAGATTTATCACAGCCAGAAAGCCAAATACTTAGGCAAGCTTTCAATGCTTTTCAGCCAAATTTTTGTTTCAACCTACATGATCAACGTACTATTTACGGTGCTGGAACTTCAGGAAATCCTGCTACAGTTTCTTTTTTGGCTCCTTCTTACAATATGGAACGAGAATATAATGAAACAAGAAATAAAGCGATTGAAGTTATTGTTGCCATGAATGAAGCCTTGCAAAAAATAATTCCAAATCAAGTTGGTCGTTTTGATGACGCTTTCAATTTGAATTGTGTTGGAGATACTTTTCAGTCTTTAGGAGTTCCAACAATATTATTTGAAGCAGGACATTTCCAAAATGACTATCTAAGAGAACATACAAGAAATTTTCTTTTTTTAGCACTAATTTCAGGAATACAGCATATTTACGAAAACGTTATAGTTAACAATGAAATTGACGATTACTTGAGAATTCCTCAAAATAAAGTCAATTTTTACGATATTGTTTATAAAAATGTCAAAATAAATTATGATGGTATTGTAAAAAGCACGAATTTTGCCATTCAATTTATTGAAGAATTAATTGAGAATAAGATTTCTTTTTGTGCTTATTTTTCTGAAATAGGCAATTTGGATTCTTTTTTTGGTCATTTTGAATACGATGCAAAAGGTGCACTTTACTCAGATGACAAGGAAAATATTCCGAAATTAAATCGAAAAGCTAATTTTTATTTAGAAAAAAACATCAAAATCGGTAATGGTCTGCCATTTAATTTATATTTTTTGATTTTTATAACGAATAGTTCAATAAGTTTTTTTAAATTGTACCAATAAACAAAAACAAAACAATTTTATAGTTATGAGTAAGTTTCGATTAGATGAAGTAGATCACCAAATTTTAGATATGTTGATTGATAATACTAGAATTCCTTTCACAGAGATTGCAAAAAAATTATTAATATCAGCAGGAACTGTTCATGTAAGAGTAAAAAAAATGGAGGATGCTGGAATCATCATGGGTTCTTCATTAGTTTTAGACTACGATAAATTAGGATATTCTTTTATAGCTTATATCGGAGTATTTTTGAATAATACTTCTCAAACTAAATTTGTTTTAGAACGAATTAACGAAATTCCATTTATTACTGTGGCTTCTGTTACTACTGGAAAATTTAATATTTTCTGTAAAATTAGAGCAAAAGATACCAAACATGCCAAAGAAGTAATCTTTATGATTGATGATATTGAGGGTGTTTACAGAACAGAAACCATGATTTCTTTAGAAGAAAGTATCAACGATAAAAAGCGTTTGATGCACACGATTTTTAAAAATATGTAAATAAACTTGAACACATTCTATTCTATGAAACCTCAAGTTTGCCTTGGGGTTTTTTATTTTAAATTATTTGCGATGTATACTCTTACCAAAATAGAACGCTTCAATCAAAATGTATTGTCAAAATACCATGTTTATAACAGTGTGTTTCTAACATTGCCATTTGATTCCATTGATAATACAGGTGTTTTTTTGCCATTGTTTACAGAAGTTTGTGAAAAAGGATTCAAAAAACAGGAAACTCCGATTCAAATTGTCGAATTTTTTAATGCAAAATATCTCGACAATAGTTCAGAATGGGAACGAATTGACCTTTTATTTCGCTTCATTCAATATATAGAAAGACAAGTAGTACTCTTTGACGCCATAGAAGATGCCGCTTTTCCAGTAGTAAACAATTTAGAAGGCAAAGGTTCTTTGCGGGATATTAAGGACAAAGCAGAAGATAAAGTAAAAGTTGCCGAGTTGCGTCAGTTTTTAGAATCTTTTAAAGTGCGACCTGTATTGACGGCACATCCAACACAATTTTATCCAGGTTCAGTTTTAGGAATCATCACCGATTTAACCGATGCTATTCGCAAAGATGATTTAGTTAAGATCAAAGAATTACTTTCTCAATTAGGAAAAACGCCATTCATCAAACAACAAAAGCCAACTCCTTTTGATGAAGCTGTCAGCTTAATTTGGTATCTTGAAAATGTATTCTATGAAACTAGCGGTGAAATGCTGAGTTATATTCAGAAAAATATTTTTAATAATGAATCCATTAAAAATTCTATTTTCCAATTAGGGTTTTGGCCTGGTGGAGATCGTGATGGAAACCCATTCGTAACTACCGATATAACGCTGAATGTCGCCGATCGTTTAAGAACATCCATATTAAAATGTTATTATAAAGACATTCGTAAATTAAAAAGAAAATTGACTTTTCACAAAGTGGATGCCTTGATTACGGATTTGGAATCAAAAATTTACAGATCTGTTTTTTATTCCCAAGGCGATATTTTTATCACGCTTGAGGAATTTATTAGCCAATTGAATGAAATCAAAACAATTGTTATCAAACAGCATCAATCGTTGTATCTGGATGAATTGAATGCATTGATTAATAAAGTAACCTTGTTCGGATTTTATTTTGCTTCACTGGATATTCGTCAAAACAGTAAAATTCACGATACTATTTTTGCTCACATTGCTCCATTTTCTTCGGATTTTGATTCAAAAACAATAGTTGAAAAATTAAATGAATTAGCGGCACTTCAAGGGAAATTAAATCCAAAAGATTTTGCTCATGAGATGACAAAATCTACCATCGAATCGATTTATACAATGAAAACGATCCAACAAAAAAATGGTGAATTGGCTTGTAATCGTTATATCATCAGTAATTGCGACAGTGCTGTTCATGTCATGCAGACTTTTGCATTACTTCGACAATGCGATTGGGAATACCCAACTGTGGATGTTATTCCGTTGTTTGAAGTCATCGATGATTTGCAAAATGCACCTCAAATTATGGAGCAATTGTATTCGAATAAAATGTATAAGAAACACCTTGAACGTCGTGAAAATCAACAAACAGTAATGTTAGGATTCTCTGACGGAACAAAAGATGGCGGTTATTTGATGGCCAATTTGAGTATTTATAAAGCCAAAGAAAACATTACAACTATTTCGAGAAAGTACGGAATCAAAGTTATTTTCTTTGATGGTCGAGGCGGACCACCGGCTCGTGGTGGAGGAAAAACACATAAGTTCTATGCTTCGTTAGGTTCCTCTATCGAAAATCAAGAGATTCAAGTGACTGTTCAAGGCCAAACCATCAGCTCCAATTTTGGGACTTTGGATTCTTGTCGGTATAATTTAGAAAATTTATTGAGTGCTGGTGCGACCAATCAAGTGTTTTCAGAAGGGAAAATTTCTTTAACAAACGAAGAAAAAAACATTCTTGATGAGTTGGCTGAAATTGGATTTATGAAATATTCAAATTTCAAAAAACATCCCAAATTCATTCCGTATTTAGAACAAATGAGTACGTTAAATTATTATGCTAAAACCAATATTGGGAGTCGTCCAGCGAAGAG
>CANHMG010000069.1 GCA_947461795.1 Flavobacteriaceae bacterium
GCACCTGCTATATATGACAGTAATGCGACCATCGTTTCTGGAGACGGAAAAAATATCGTGCTGTATATTTGGTATGATAACGAATACGGATATAGCCATCAGGTAATTCGTTTGGCGAAATACATTGCCAAAGTAAGACGTTATACATACTACTAGTCGGATAGAAACAAGACCATATTTATAGAAAATCCGCTTCATTATTGAAGCGGATTTTTTGTGTGAGAAGCTAATCCTGCTGTGCGTTCTTATCTTTTGTGCCACCGTGTAAAGCGATCGGACAAAGTAAACCCGGCACAAAAGGATAACCACTTCCATCAGGGCTAGGGCATTGTCGTATTAGGGAATTCGCGTGAGGGATTGAGCGATTGTTTGAGCTCTCCCGATTTTTTTATCGGGAAGCGAGTGCGGAAAGCCCGACCCGCAGGGGCACGCGCAAAACCAACAACTATAACTACTCCTTCCCTTTCGTCAAATAATACACTGGGATCCCCAACAACATAATCAAAACACCCCAACCACAAGTGCTGGTTTTGGTAATCAATAAGGCAATGGAAACGGCGCTTGCAATTACGATATAAAGTGCAGGTAGAAAAGGATATCCAAAAGCTTTGTAAGGTCTTTCAGCGTCTGGCATCTTTTTACGAAGAATAAAAATACCATAGATGGTAAGGATGTAGAAAATTAATACGATGATAATGACAAAATCCAATAAATCACCATATTTTCCTGTCAAACATAGCGCTGAAGCCCATATACATTGTGCCCACAAAGCCCATTCGGGAACACTTGCTGCATTGAGACGAGCTGCTTTTTTAAAAAACAATCCGTCTTTCGCCATCGTATAATAGACTCTGGCACCAGCCATAATCAATCCGTTATTGCAGGCAAAAGTCGAAATCATTATCATCACTGCGATAATCAGAGTTCCCATATTTCCAAAAATATATTGCGAGGCTACAACGGCTACACGATCGGATTTAGCAGTAGCAATTTCATCAAAAGGAATTACTGCTAAATACATCAAATTGGCCAGGATATAAATAATGGTTACGATAAAAGTTCCTAGAAACAAACTCAATCCAACGTTACGTTTTGGGTTTTTAATTTCACCGGCAATAAAGGTAACACCATTCCAAGCATCGCTCGAGAATAAAGAACCTACCATGGCGGCAGAAATCCCTGAAATCAAAGCAACTCCACTTATAGGGAGCCAAGAAGCGGAATCTTTTATATAGGATTTTGTGGCCCACATATCCGTCCAATTGGCATTCCATATTTGGGATTTAGCCCCTAATAGAAATCCAAAAACAATTAGTCCTAAAAGGGATAGAATTTTTATTACGGTTAGAATGGTTTGAAGCGTTTTGCTGTTTTTTACACCGCGACTATTCAAATAGGTCAATAAAACTATGGTAATTATAGAGACAATTTGCGCAGCATGTAAAGTAAAATTTTCCGTTTTATAAAGAATGTTTTCTTCACTCATTATTGGAAATAAATAGGCGGCAAATTTTGAAAAACCAACACCAACTGCGGCAATAGTACCCGTTTGTATGACGGCAAAGAAACTCCATCCGTATAAAAAGGCAATAAGTTGGTTATAGGATTCTCTAAGATAAACATATTGTCCGCCAGCTTTGGGAAACATCGCGCTCAATTCTCCATAGCTCACGGCGGCAATCATAGTAATGACTCCAGAAATGACCCAGATTAAGGTTAACCAACCCGCAGAACCAACTTGTCTAGCAATGTCGGAGCTAACGATAAATATACCCGAGCCAATCATCGAACCAACGACAAGCATTGTTCCATCAAATAAACCGAGTTCTCTTTTGAAATCTTCTTGATTCTGATTTTCCATAATTTCCATTTTGATTTCGCTAAAGATATAAAAAAGTTGATTGGTAGGTATTTAAAAAATCTAATGGCCCTTCATTAAACTAAACTCAAATAGCATGAATTAAAAAACCTGCTTATCACGAAGCAGGTTTTTTTTTGTAATAATAAAAAAATTAAGAAACTAAAAATTGTTATTGTAGTAATTACATGAAGTAATTATTGCTTGTAGATATTTTTGGTATACGTGGTCCCGTTGGCAATAAGTTTTACAATATAGTATCCTCGTCTAAGAGTTGTTAAATCTGTTGAAGTAGCTTTTACTCTACCATTCAAATTATAGACAGCCATCGTATAATTTGGTGTTGTTAAATTATTAAATACTAGTGTTGTGTTATTAAGAAATAATATTTCAACAGCTAAAGTTGATGAAGTGGCTATCACTGGCGAAGTAGTCCCTAATATTGGATTTGGTGCTGTTGAATTAATTGTAAAGGATTGATTTAAATTATTGTATCCTTTAGTACCATCCCAAGTTCCAGTGTTTGACAATCGGATTGAATACAATGGATTAGAAATATTTGGATCGGGCAAGTTTAAATACATTTGATACACACCATTTGGCACAACCATGTCTAAAGTTTTACTTATTTGAATAGGATTCCCTTTTCTCCATGTTCGTAAATCACTACTGATTTCGAATGAATATTCTGTATTTGTTGTTGTATTCTTCATAACAAGAAAAGCTTTTCTTGGTTTAAAAATATTTGCAAATCCAACGTTTTGAAGATTAACAGTAAGCGTATTATTGGCGATGGTGGAATTCAATAATTCAAATCGATAACCTAATTTTTTCTCAATATCGGAATAACATCCTTGAGAAGTCCAATTTGTAATGTTGGCAACTAAATAATCTTTGTTAAGCAAACTCCAATTGTATTTATTCATTTCTAACATGGCATTGGCACAATCCGTTCTTGGCGCATTAAGGGCATCTGTTTCTCCAGCCATAGGCAAATTTGTGGTATGAGTTTGCAAATAATTACTATCCGTTGTGCTAGGTTGTGCAGTAGCACCATTCACTAAAAAAGTACCAGAATCACCCCAAGCATTTAAAAAGGCATCATTATAAAACCCAACTCTATCATTTCCGTTTGGATACATTCTTTGTTTGTGATACACATATCTAACCTGAACAGGAATTTCAATTGGTGTTGCAGCAATCATGGCATCCAAAACTTCTTTTCTATTTGCCCATTGTGAAGCCGTATAATTTTCATAATCGCTATTTCCGAATTCAACTATTTGACTGGTGTAATACGTTTCACCCCAACAGCCAATCCAACCGTATTGATATATTGAAATAACATCTTTGTTCGCTATTATAATAGGCGCTACTTGCTGAATGTGTGCCAATATTTGAGCTTTTGTGGCATCTAAATAGGTTGCAGATTCGCTTTTAGAATAAGCAAATCGAATAATTACTTTCAAACCTGCATTTCTAATGGTGTTCAAATCAGTTTGGATGTTGGCCAAATAAGAACTAGAAATGGGTGTAGAAATAAAATCATTTAAATAAAATGTTCTATGAATCATAGTAATGTTTTGAGCACGAAATGCGCTCAATGTACTTGCGCTTAAAAACGAATAACTCGTAGTACTTGATACCAATCCAGTTGAAGAATAACGATAGAATCCTCTATCTGGATTTGGGAAACTTTCTGTACTAGAGGTATAGCTTTGATTTTGTCCGGTTGCAGCTACTGCAATAAGTAGCATTAGTAAAAATTTTTTCATAATAGTAGGTTAAGGTTTTCATACTTCTTTATTTTTAGGGAGAAGCATTACTATCATTTGGGACAATAATAATACACCACAAATTAAGCGCAATAAAAATTTACTAAAATAAAAAATTCGATGAAGTGTTATTTAAATTCGATAAAATACATTCGTTTTCTTTTTTTGTATGAATATGTTTACAATAATGTAAAATAAGCGAAATGTAGTTGGTCGATATTTTTGAATTAAGAAGGGTGGAATTTGACAAAAAAAACCTCGATTTACATCGAGGTTTACTGTATAAAGAACTAATTTAAAGTCTAAGCTTTTCCAGCTGCAATCAAATTTAAAGCAGAACCCGCAACAAACCAACCAATCTGACTTTCATTGTAGGTGTGGTTGGCCAATATGATATCTTTCGTTCCATCGGAATGAACAAATTCTAATGTCAATGGTTTTCCAGGGGCAAAGTCAACTAAATCAATAAAGTTGATAAGATCATCTTCTTGAATTTTGTTATAGTCCGCTTCATTAGCAAACGTAAGTCCTAACATCCCTTGTTTCTTTAAGTTGGTTTCATGGATACGAGCAAATGATTTTACCAATACCGCTTTTACTCCCAGAAAACGTGGCTCCATGGCAGCATGCTCTCGAGAAGAACCTTCTCCATAGTTATGATCTCCAACAACAACTGAAGAAATTCCAGCAGCTTTATAGGCTCTTGCCACAGCTGGAACAGTATCATAAACACCTGTCAATTGATTTTTCACGGAATTTGCTTTTTGATTAAAGGCATTTTCTGCTCCAATCAACATATTGTTAGAAATATTATCTAAATGTCCACGGAAACGCAACCATGGTCCTGCCATCGAAATATGGTCGGTAGTACATTTCCCAAAAGCTTTGATTAATAATTTAGCGCCTACAATATTTTTACCATCCCATGCTGAGAAAGGAGCCAATAATTGCAAACGGTCGGAAGTTTCAGAGACAACAACTTTTATAGCACTCCCATCAGCAGCAGGTGCTTGAAATCCCGCATCTTTAACTTCAAATCCTTTCGAAGGTAATTCATCTCCTTTTGGCGGATTCAATTTTACTTCTTCCCCTTTATCATTCAATAAACTATCGGTAATAGGATTAAAATCCAATCTCCCTGATATAGCCAATGCAGCTACCATCTCTGGTGAAGTAACAAAGGCATGGGTATTGGGATTACCATCGGCTCTTTTTGAAAAATTTCGATTAAAGGAATGTACTATGGTATTTTTTTCTTGTTTATCAGCGCCGTCTCTATCCCATTGCCCTATACAAGGCCCACAAGCATTAGTAAAAACTTTGGTTCCCATTTTTTCGAAAGTAGCAATAATACCATCTCTTTCGATTGTATAACGTATTTGTTCTGATCCAGGGTTTATTCCAAATTCAGCTTTTGGTGTGATTCCATGAGCTACGGCTTGTTCAACTATAGAAGCTGCTCTCGACATATCTTCATAAGATGAATTCGTACAAGATCCTATTAATCCCCATTCCACTTTTATGGGCCATCCATTAGCACCGGCTTCAGCTTTCATTTTAGAAACAGGAGTACCACGATCTGGAGTAAAAGGTCCATTGATATGAGGTTCCAACTCTGAAAGATTAATTTCTATTAATTGATCAAAATAAGACTCAGGATTAGCATACACTTCGGCATCTCCAGTCAAATAATCAGCAACTTGATCAGCCGCATCTACAACATCTTGACGCCCTGTTGCCGCTAAGTATCTTCTCATGGAATCATCATAACCGAAAGTTGAAGTAGTAGCGCCAATCTCAGCTCCCATATTACAAATAGTACCTTTACCGGTACAAGACATATTGATTGCACCTTCACCAAAATATTCAACAATTGCTCCAGTTCCACCTTTTACAGTAAGGATATCGGCAACTTTCAAGATTACATCTTTAGGAGAAGTCCAACCGTTTAAGGTGCCAGTCAATTTAACACCAATTAACTTAGGGAATTTTAATTCCCATGACATTCCAGACATCACATCAACAGCATCAGCACCACCAACTCCAATCGCAAGCATTCCTAATCCACCAGCATTTACAGTATGCGAATCGGTACCAATCATCATTCCACCTGGAAATGCATAATTTTCTAAAACAATTTGGTGTATAATGCCCGAACCTGGTTTCCAAAAACCAATTCCATATTTATTAGAAACAGACGAAAGAAAATCAAATACTTCTTTAGATTGTGAATTAGCAACGGCTAAATCTGTAGATGCACCAACTTTAGCTTGTATTAAGTGGTCACAATGAACCGTAGTTGGAACAGCTACTTTAGTTTTTCCAGCATGCATAAATTGCAACAAGGCCATTTGAGCCGTCGCATCTTGACAGGCTACTCTATCGGGTGCAAAATCTACATAATCTACTCCTCTTTTAAAAACCGTATTGGGTGTTTTACTCCAAAGATGTGTATATAAAATCTTTTCCGTTAAGGTAAGTGGACGCCCAACTAACTCACGCGCTTTATCAACACGAGTAGCCATATTTGAATACACTTCTTTAATCATTTCAATATCAAAAGCCATAATAAAATAGGTTTATTTGTTTGCTGTGCAAATTTACGAAATCGTTATACTATTAAAAAGTTTTTAACGAAATATGTTACTTCTTGATGTTATTTTGCTGAATTACAATTTTCAGCAGCGCTTTTGTAATAAAATCAAAATTAATAAAGCTCTAAATTATCATATCCTAATTCTTTAAGTTTCTATTGGATAAAGGTCTTTCATAAAATTGATAGAAAATAAAACCCAACAACAAAGTTACCGCTATATAACCTACTGAAAAGAAGCAAAATTCTATGGTTGTATACAATTTAGGGGCAAAAAAATGATTCATCAATTGCAAAATAATACTATAATGTAAGAGATAAATTGCAAAGGAAATTTTACTGATAATGATGAGGTGATTTTTCAATACTCCTTCTATAGTGTATTGTGAAAATGTTGGAAGTAAGAATGCGATTGCGATAGAGGTTAAGGGTAAATAAAGTACATCCCAAAAGAAAGGATTGGAATCAATAAGCAATTGAAAATAACCAACGCCAACAAACAATAACCCCATGAATAGCAAACCAAAACACAAGAAGATACTTTTATTTTTTTTCCAAAAAATGGTGGCATTAAAATAAATCCAACTACATAAAACCCCTATAAAAAAAGAATCGAGACGGTAAATCACAACTGCTTTTAAATTAGTATCCCATTGAAGCAATGTTGTGGTTGAATTCATTAAATAATAAACCAATTTACAAACTAGTGAAATCATAATAATAAATACAATTCCAATCAAAAAAGCTTTTGATTTATTCTTAAAGCGCAATTTATTGAGAACTAAAAACATTCCTAAAATCAAGACAACATTTCCAAAAAAACCGATAGTAATACTCCAGCTTTCTATAAAAAATAATGGCATTGGACTCGCAAAATTCTGTCCAAAAAAGAAATACTTCCAAAGAGTATCTTCTGAATATTGAAACCAAAATCCGATTACAATTGCAATCAACAATGCTAAAAAATAACTTGGCAAAGTTCGCCGACCGCGTTGTTTCAATGTCTGTAATGTTTCTGTCCAAGAAAATTTATCTTGCAAAACCATCAATACATACATTTTATTTCCAATCAAAAAGCCACTTAAAACCAAAAATATTTCAACACCTAAAAATCCAAATAATGGTGCCAATTGATCCGTAATCAAATTGTTATAGGGAGAAAACAACAATAAATGAGAAAACAACACCATCAATAAGGCAAGGATTCGCATCAAATCTAAACCAAATATTCTTTTGTCTTCAAGTATTGATTTTTCTTTCAAGTGAATTGTGTATTTTTGAGTGAAACAATTTTAAATATGTTCAAATCAAAGATATACAAAATTATAAGTGTTCTTGTACTACTCGGATTCATAGTAGCAGGAATCGTATATTGGAGACTTCCAAATCGTCATAAAGCTATTGTCAAAACCTATTTGCTTCATCATAGTGGTTGGATTGATAATCAATGGGAAATCAACAATCAAATCCAACATTATACCATGATATCCCCCGCATTTTACATCGATGGAATTTACAAATCGATGGAAGGGCCAAAATCATCCAATTACATTCAGCTTTCTCAAGACACTACCTTACTTTGGATAACAGGGTTCCATGTGAAAGCAGTCAATTCAGGAAATAAAAAACAAATTTCCAATGATTTTATTTGTCATACCAATGTCGATTTTAATGATGCTAAATATTTCAGCAACTTTCATTTAGAGAATAGAATTGGGAAGCAATATCCTCGAATGACGTCGCTTTCGCATGGATTAGAAAATTTTAAATTCCCAAAAGGATACGGAATTCCAATGAAGGGCAATGATCTACTCTATGTCACTACGGAATCCTTAAATCATAATATTCCAGATGCCAATTATCTTATCAAACACGAAGTGCAAATTGACTTTCAATCTAAAACAGCTTCCTTTAAACCCTTGATGAGTAGAACAGTGTATATTATGTTGCCGTATGATAAATCCGATCCGTATAAAAGTCCGTTAGATCCTGGAAAAGATTATTGCATTCCCGTAGAAACAAAAAATCACAGCTATGACGATGGTAATGGCAACAAATTATCTGGGCATTGGGTAATTCCAATTGGTAAACATACGTATCGAAGTGCTATTAATAATCAATTGCAAATAGCAACTGACAGTATTCGACTCCATGCAGCGGCAGTACATGTGCATCCTTTTGCAACCTCCATACTACTTTGGGATAAAACGACCAAAACTTCGATATTTAAAAGCAACATTACCAATCACACCAACAAAATTGGTTTGTCAAAAATAGATGCATTCTGTTCAGAATCGGGTATTTGGATGTTTAAAAATCATGATTATGAATTGGTGTTAGAAGTAAACAATACGACTACAATTGACCAAGACATGATGGGAAGTATGTTTTTGTTCTTTTATGATAAAGAATTAGATTCCATTCTTAATAAAAAATAAAGGCATCCATTAGGATGCCTGAATATATTTATATTGATTTTTATTTTAAAATAAACTTGCAATTATTTTCTCAATCGTAATTCCTTCGGCATCGGCTTTGTAATTTTTCACCACACGATGTCTTAAGATCCCAACGGCTACTGCTTTTACATCTTCACTATCTGGAGAGAATTTCCCATTGAAAGCGGCATGGGCCTTAGCAGCTAAAATTAAATTTTGCGAAGCTCTTGGTCCAGCTCCCCAGTCGATATAATTTTTAATAAAATCATTAGACAAAGCATTATCTGGACGAGTTTTACTCACCAAGGTAACAGCATATTCTATGACATTATCTGGTACAGGAATTCGACGTAATAAATGTTGAAAATCGATTATTTCTTGAGCAGTAAAAAGTGGGTTGATAGTCGCTTGTTTATCGGTAGTGGTACTTCGTACAACTTCAACTTCCTCAGCAAAAGAAGGATAATCTAATTTGATAGAGAACATAAAACGATCTAGTTGCGCTTCTGGCAATGGATAAGTTCCTTCTTGTTCAATTGGATTTTGAGTTGCCAAAACAAAATAAGGCAATGCTAATTTATAATTATGACCCGCAATCGTTACCGCACGTTCTTGCATGGCTTCTAATAAAGCTGCCTGTGTTTTTGGAGGGGTTCTATTGATCTCATCTGCCAAAATAATATTGGAAAAAATGGGTCCTTTTATAAATTTAAACTGACGATTTTCATCTAATATTTCGCTTCCTAAAATATCGGAGGGCATCAAATCTGGCGTAAATTGAATTCTCTTAAAATCCAATCCCAATGCTTGAGCAATGGTATTCACCATTAAAGTCTTAGCCAAACCAGGAACACCAACTAATAAAGCATGTCCGCCAGAAAAAATACTCAATAGAATCTGATCTACTACTTCTTCTTGACCTACAATGATTTTGGAGATCTCTTTTTTTAATTCGATCCTTTTTTGAACAAGGTTTTGAATTGCTGTTACGTCTGACATGATAATGTTATTGTATTAAAAAAGAAAAACTCTATTTTATTTTTTCAGCCAATTATTGGTAAACTCGCAATTGCGATACTCACCGTTAATTTTAATATAGGTTTCTTTTATTTTTTCTTCTGACCATTTTGCAATGGCATTAATTTGTTTTTCTTTTAAAGCTAAGTTCTTGATTTTGATATAATCTTTACCGTAATCCGCAGTATGCTCCTCGATACGATTAGTCACCATAATCAACTTGTATTTTTTCTTTCCTGATTGATCCGTATCTATCTGGGGAATGGAGACTTCACCTTCTTTCAAATTAGACACTTGAGAGTACAAAGCGGGATCCATTTTCGTCAACTCAAAATGAGTGTCTTGTGTTTTTGGATTTATTAAAACCCCTCCATTAGCTTTCGTTTCTTTTTCATCAGATTCTGCTCTTGCAGCGTCTGCAAAAGAAATCGTTTTATCATCAATTTTCTTTTTGATTTGAAGGATTCTTTCTTTGGCATCTTTTAGAGATTGCTCGTCTGTTTTTGGAACTAATAAAATATGACGAAGTTCAACATCTTGTCCTTTTATTTTTTCAATATAAATGATATGCCATCCAAAATCAGTTTCAAAAGGTTCTGAGATTTCCCCTTCAGACAAACTAAAAGCGACATCTTTAAACTCTTTTACAAAGGGCGTTTTTTTATTCATTTTATAATATCCTCCATTCGAACTGGAACCTGGATCTTGCGAATACAGAACCGCTTTAGTAGAAAAACTCGAACCTTCTTGCACTTCCTTTTTAAATTCTTTGAGCCGATCTATTACTTTCTGCCTTTCTTCAGGGGAAACTTTCGGTGCCACTACAATTTGAGACACTTCCATTTCAGCGCCAAAAAGAGGCAACTCTGTTGCTGGAATCTTCTTAAAAAAATTACGAACTTCCTCTGGTGTAATCTCTACAGCATCTATAATCTTTTTTTGCATAGAGGAGGAAAGCTTGTTCATTTTAATAATCTCAGCTAGATCCGTTCTAAAATCCTCTTCACTTGTTTTTTTGAAATATTGCACTACTTTATCCATCGAGCCCAATTGTTCTACCATATAGCTCAATTGCTCTTCCATTTTTGTTTTAACTTCATCATCCGTTACGATAATACTATCCTGAATAGCTTGATGAGCATACAATTTGTCTTCCAATAGTTTTCCAAGCATCTGACATCTTGTAATGTCTTTTACAGAATTTCCTTGACTTGATAATTCTAAAAAAGATTTGTCAATATCTGAATCTAAAATATTAAAATCCCCAACAGTAGCGATAACACCATCTATTTTCTGTCTCTTAATTTCAACAACAGTTTTTTTAGTTTTTACTGAGTCTTGAATGATTTCCTGAGCCCAAACAAAACTCGTGGACATCATGAAAAGGCAAAAACAAAGCATTGCATTTTTATTTATAAACTTCATACTTCTTGTCTTTAATAGCATCATCCGTTATTTCCTTTTCTATTTTTTTTATTAATTCTAATTTCCTTTTATTTAAAAGCACTTCTTTCAGTGTAGGTTTCAAATACTCAAAAGGAGCGATTTGATTTTTATCAATTACAGTAGAAATCTTAACGAAATAGGAATTTCCAGCTTCTGATTTTTGTATTGATTTTCCAGTCACTATATAGTCATCTCGATTATCAGGATTGATAAAGGGTAACTTCAAATACACTTGACTTAATTCAGTCCAAATCGAATCATTAAAGGCAAAACTATTCAATTGCATGCTATAGGTTTCCCAGAATTTCTTATCCGATTTTCTAAAATCAAAAAATTTATTCTTGATTAATTCGTATCTAGGATTATCTTTTTTTAAATTAATAAACCGTAAACGAACTAGCGTTCCATTCGTTTTAAAATTCTCTTTATTCTCTTGATAATAATTTTTTAATTCCTTATCCGTAATGACCGTATCTGTTGTCCTTTTTACAATTTCTTCCAAATAGGCTTTGGTATAAAGATCTATTTTATATTGCTGAATTAACGTGTCAAACGTTGCTTTTTTTGTAGAATTTAAATTGACTTCCGCCACTTTGATCAACAACTTTTTCGAAGCCCAACGATCTATAAAACTTCTTACAATAACAATACTATCTTCTTTTGAAATCCCTGGTGGCACTAAATTTACAATATCTTCTATATAAAGATAGTCCGAATTTACTCTTGCTATGGCTTTAGTTTTTACATTGGAATTGAAAAGAGTACATGCAATGAGCAGTATCGAAAATCCAGTGGCTACACCTAATTTCAACATTATTTTTTAAGCTCGCTTTTTACTCTTTCAAAAACTTCTGGAAAAGTTTTTATTGTAAATTCTTTCTTAAGTTCAGCAACCCAATTTTGTTCTAAATATTGTTGATAATCATTGATGACTTTACCTTTACACTCTTCTAAAGTTTTAGTACCAGCGGGCAGTATCTTATTCACCATAGTAACAAAATAATAATCCCCATCTTTTAATATTTCTGAAACTCCTATTTCATGTTTCAAGTTTTTTGGCAAGGCATCATTTCCTTCTTCAAAAACACCAACATTAGTCATAACAGTTACTTTGTCTTTGGTGTTTAATTGTTCTTTAATTTTTTCAGGAGCTACTTTTTGTTTCAATAATTTTTGTGCTTTTTTGATCACATCCATATTGGTGGAAGAAGCAATAACAACGTCCAATCTATTCTTCCATTGGTACATGTTTTTTTGACTTTCATAGAAAGTTTTCAATCCAAGTGTATCTGTTTTAGAACGATCCCAAATTTCTTTTTCCATCAAATCAAAAAGCAAAAGCCCGTCTCTGTATTCATCCATAACATTAGAGAAATCAGGAAATTCTTTTTCTAAGTTATCCGTATAATAAGAGGTTAATTGCTCGTCTAGAAATTTTTGATAAAAACTATCTACTAATTTAGTGATTGGTTTTAAGGTCAAACCTGTTTTTTGCTGTGTTTTCAAATAAATTAAAAAACTAGTTCCAGTAATGGACTTCTCATTCACGGCAAATAATTTCTTGTCAAATGCTTTGGTATCTGCAGGAACTTCCCATTTATTTTCATAGAAATCATTCGTTACTGTTTTCACAAGGGATGCATATAATTTATCGTCTCTTTTAACAACGTATTTTTTTCTTAATTTATCATTCAATGAATTGGTAATCAATCGAGAACGGTCGTCTTTCGAAACTTTATTCTCCAATTCAACTTTCATCTCCTCTTGAGTACGAACAGGATGTTTTTCTATTAATTTTACAATATGCCATCCAAATTTGGTTTGGAATGGTGCCGATAAAGGACTTTCTTTAGTTAAAGAAAAAGCAGTATTCTCAAATTCTTCTGAACTCAATTGACCTGAACCAAAACGTGCTAATACACCACCTTTTGAAGAAGAAGACTTATCATCTGAGAATTGTTTTGCCAAACTCTCAAAGCTTTCTCCTTGTTGCAATTTTTGATAGATATCTTCAATTTTTTTCTTGTTGGCTTCTTTTTCTTCTGGCTTGTCTTCTTTAGGATTCAACAACATGATATGAGCTACGGTTACTTCACCTCTATTGTCTCTAATAGCATCCACTTTGATAATATGATACCCAAAACGAGTCCGAATTGGGTTGGATATTTTACCCACAGGAGTCTTATAGGCAGCCGATTCAAAAGCATACACCATTCTAAAAGAGCTAAAATATCCTAAATTTCCTTTATTTTCTTTTGCAGAAGGATCTTGTGAAAATTCTGCTGCTAGATTTCCAAAATCTTCTCCTTTAAGAGTTCGATTTCTAAGATCAACAATTTTGTTATAGGCTTTCAAAGTATCCTCTGGAGTAGCATTTTCATCTACCATAAGTAAAATATGAGAAGCTTTTATTTCTTTCAAAGATCTTTGGTAGCCTTCATCAACTAATTCTTTGGTTACTTTAGAATCGCTTAAATAATTTTTGGAGAGTTGGGTTCTATAAGAGGCAAGTTCTGTTTTATAGGAGTCTCCATTTTGTAATCCGATTTTATTGGCTTTGTTGATTTTAAGTTTATAACCAATAAATAATTCTAGATATTGAGACAAATCTTTTTGCGATTCGTCTTTTACTAAATCTAAATTCTTATTATAAACTCTAGAAAATTCGTCAGTATAGTAGGGTTTGTCATCAATTGTAAATAATACTTCTTTTTTGCTGTTTTGTGCATTACAGATAAAATTTAAAGAAAGTAGTAAGCCGAAAAACAATTGTTTTATTCTCATTAGGATAAGATTTTCTGTTTATTAATTAAGTTCTAGTAGCGTTTTTTATTTTAAATTCTTTTTGAATTTGAATCAACAAAAATAACAATTCAAATGCATTAAACAAGTATAGTGATTACTATTAACAAAAAATTATTAACGTATTTTTATAGATAAAAAACCAATAAAGTAAGGCTTTAAGAAGGTAGTTTAGAATCTATTTAGGTTTTATTGTTGAATAAATACTATTTTTGCAATCCATTTATAGACACTATGAGTTTTTTAAAAGAAATACAACGACGTAGAACTTTCGGAATCATTTCACATCCCGATGCTGGTAAGACAACTTTAACAGAAAAGTTATTGCTTTTCGGAGGTGCCATTCAAGAAGCTGGCGCTGTAAAAAACAACAAAATAAAAAAAGGAGCTACTTCTGATTTTATGGAAATTGAACGTCAAAGAGGAATTTCTGTTTCTACTTCC
>CANHMG010000070.1 GCA_947461795.1 Flavobacteriaceae bacterium
AAATTTCCCGCTCGGACAATTCCAAATTGAAAAAAACAATGACGGCAATGTGCATAACATCACGGCGCCTTCAGGAGTTTACAACCTGTATGACGAAACAGCGTCTAATTCGTATGACTTAGGGTATACAATTGACCCAGCGTATAGTGCAGCCTATGTACTTACAACCGCTTCTTATAGTAATATTAGTCCAGTAATCGGAGGTGGATTACAAGTGTATAATTTCCCTATTACTGTAGTGCAATCTTACCAAGACATAGCGGTGAGTATCATTCCATTAGATCAACCTAGAGCTGGATTTATATACTCTAATAAAATTGTCTATGGAAATTTTGGGAATCAAACGATTGCAGCTGGAACTGTAACATTTACTAAAGACGCTGCCTTAACCATAATCTCAAATACACAATCAGGGATAATATCATCCTCGAATGGATTCAGTTATAATTTCACGAATTTGCTTCCTTTCGAAGTGCGTACGATAACCGTGACGATGCAAGTACCTCCAATTCCTGTCGTAAATCTTGGGCAATTACTCACCAACAATGCTACAATTGTCCCATTAGTTGGAGATGTAGTTCCAGAAAATAATTCCAGTACACTTTCCGAAATCGTAACCGGCTCGTACGATCCAAATGACAAAATGGAATCACATGGTGATAAAATCGTAACATCTAATTTCGCAACAACAGACTACTTATACTATACAATTCGTTTTGAAAATACTGGAACAGCAAGCGCTATCAATGTTAGAATTTCAGATTTACTCGATCCAAAACTTGATGAAACTTCCATCAAAATGGTTAGCGCTAGTCATGATTATGTTTTAGATCGTCTCGATGCTAACCTAACATGGCGATTCGATACTATCCTATTGCCGCCTTCAGTGGAAAACACAAATACAGGAAAAGGATATGTTACGTTTAAAGTAAAACCTAAAGCAGGCTATGCAACAGGAGATATCATACCAAATACAGCTGGAATTTATTTTGATTTCAATCCAGTCATTGTCACCAATACTTTTTTAACGGAATTTGTAGCGACTTTAGCTGTAAATGAGTTCGAGAACTCTGACTTTATTTTTTATCCAAATCCAGTTCAAGATGTACTTAACATTACTTTAAAAAATAATGCTAACAGTATCGATCTTATTGAAGTTTATGATGCTTTAGGAAAATCAATGTTGCGTAAAAAGGCTATAACACCAATAAATACCGACTCAATTGATTTAACTCAATTGGCATCTGGTCTTTACTTCATCGAAGTTACAACGACCAATCAATCGAAAGTTATCAAAAAAGTAATGCGAAAATAAACCCTATTTGTTTCCTAAATGTAAAAAACCAGCCTCCTACGAAGCTGGTTTTTTAGTTACGATTTGTCAATTCCTACAATAATTATCCATAAAGTATTTTTTAGTATTTTTGGAAAATAAAATGCTACTTTTATAGCCCAATAATACGCTTTGGTTTCGTCTACGAATATGAAAAAAATAATTCCAATACTACTTTTACTAACACTTAGTTTATACTCCTGTCAGTATTTCAATTCTCAAGTTCCCAATCAAGACGAGCTTTTAGAAAAAGAATTAAAAGCCATCAATTGGAATCAAGTCGACGAATTGCCTAGTTTTTCCAACTGCGATTCTGTAGTAGACAAAACCCAAAAAAAACAATGTTTTTTCGATTTTCTAACACAACTCATCCAACAAAAATTGAGTGTCGATACCTTAACTGTCTTATGTCCAAAACTCGATACCATTAATGTAAAAGTCACTGTTTTGGCAGATGCAACACTACAATTTGAACCTCAAATCAACGATACGTTGTCCTACAATACGACCAAAATCGATAGTATTCTCAAAGTGCGATTGGTCGATTTTCCGAAAGTAAATCCAGCCATCAAGCGTGGGATTCCTGTGAAAACACAGTTTGTGCTTCCCGTTATTTTAAATGTAGAAAATAAGTAGGCTTGTCTCGATTTTTATCGGAAGCTATTTCCAGCTTTCGCCTTTATCTTTGCTCGTGCCTCACAAAGGATACCGGCTCTATCTGGGCTAGGGCATTGACTTCATCGTAACATTCTTCCCTTCCAATCATAACTTCCAAACCAAGAAAACACAGCCACAGTCACACAGAAAAACGGATACACCAAACTACTCAATAACAAATAGTGCAGACGTTTCTTTCTCAAAAAACGATTGGTTTTATAAAGTAAAATAAAATCGATAACAAATTTCAAGACAAACAAGATCGTCAAAGACAACCAAGACAAAAGACCAAGAGCCAAGAAGCCAGAACCCAAAACCAAAGCTAAGTTGCCCGCAAACACTATCACCGCCAAATCTTTCCCAAACACACTTTGATACGAACTCGTTTTCGAAGCCCAACGAACGCGTTGCTCAAACAAATTCGCCCAACTCGATTCGGGTTTCGTATGCACTATTGTTCCTTTCGATTTAAGATAATGCACTTTCTCCGAATGTGTCTTCATCGCTTTTTGAAGTAGAAAAACATCATCACCGCTTGCTATTTTGTTGTTGCCCACAAAACCGTTAAGTTCTTGAAACAACGATTTGGTATAACAAAAATTCGCACCATTGCACATAAAACCCAATCCCAGACCGAAACTTCCGAGGGTTGCGCCTTGCAAACTCATCAAATCCAATTGTTGAAAATGATGCAAAAACGACTTATTGCAATCGTAAACAACACTGCCAACAATCATTTCAACATCCTGTCCTTGAATGTATAAATCTAATGTAGACAACCAATTTTCAGGCACGATACAATCAGCGTCAGTAGTCACGATCCATTGGTTTGTGACAATCGGAATTGCCCTCGAAATCGCATCTTTTTTAGGAGAATTCGACAATCGAATATTCTCTAAAAGTGTTGTTTGAAACGTTCCGTTTTCCATTCGCCAATTATAAATTAGTCGCACCGAATCGTCTTCTGAAAAATCATCTACTAAAATGATTTCAAACAAATCTATAGGATATTTCAAATTTTTGATGCTCTCTAAAAGCTGTGGAAGACTGGCGCTTTCATTCCGAAAAGGGACAACGATTGCAAAGAATGTTTTGGGTGTTATTTCCTTTGGATGAAAAGTTTTGACTGCGTTAAAACCCACAATCAAATGAATAATTGTGACCAAATAAACCAATACTATCAAAAGTAAAATCAAAGCTATCATTTCGACTTCATTTTAAAATTTAACACAAAATAACTTCCAAGCAATACTGGAATTACCACATTCAAAAACCACATCAGCGCTGTAATAAAAACGACTATCCATTCATTAACGCCTAATAATCCAAAGAAATATACCGCCACACTTCCTTTTACTGCAAAATCTAAAAACTGAAAAGAAGGCATTGATGACGCTAAGAAATAAATACTGGTAATGGCTGACATTAAAATCAGATACGGCAAATGCACCTCAAAAGCTAAAAATAAAAAATAATATTGATGCGAGAAAACCAAATAGCGCGAAAGCCCTAAGAGTATATTTCTTCGATGAATTGATTTTGGAATCTGATTGATTTTGTGTACGAGTTTTTCGAGTGAATAGCCTTTGATTGTAAAACTTTTTAAGAAGAAAGAAACAAGTATCAAGACAATTACGAATCCAAATAATAAGGCTATTGTTTTAGTAGTTATAATATTGAATTCAGCGTTAAAATACAATAATCCAAAAACACCGAAAATCACCGTCAACACCATTTGAATGCCATTGCAAATCAAATTGAGAAAGACAATTTTTTTGACTTTAGTTTTCTCATAAAACAACGCTTTCCCAGCATATTCTCCCAAACCATTCGGGGTAAAAATGCCAGCGGTCAAAGCTCCCAATACTTGAGCAGTTGCCTCCAAAAGAGAAATAGGTTGAAGTGCTGTTACTAAATTTCTCCATTTTAATATTTCAAAAAAACGGTTTAAAAAACTAAAAAGTAACAAGAAAGTAATGCCTCCTATAGACCAATTTTTATGGAACAAAGCTGTAAATTTTGCCCAATCCAATTGATCATTCTGAGATAATTGTTGGTAAATAAAATAAAAGGCACCCGATACAATCAAAACTTTGATGGTAAAAACGAGGAATTGTTTAGCTTTGTTGGGAATTGCAATCATCGTAGCAAAGAAAGGAAACTCTTGGCGATTATAATAACTTTCAACAAACTTTGCGCCCTCGCGACTTAGTAGCAAAATAATGGCAAACGAACGCATCATATTAGGAATCGACCCAGGAACTACAATTATGGGTTTCGGATTAATCAAAGTAGTCAATAAGAAAATGGAATTCATTCAACTCAACGAATTGATTCTAAGTAAATACGACGACCATTATACCAAACTCAAAGTTATTTTCGAACGCACCATCGAACTCATCGAAACGCATCATCCCGACGAAATTGCTATTGAAGCACCTTTCTTTGGAAAGAATGTGCAATCGATGTTGAAATTAGGAAGAGCACAAGGTGTGGCGATGGCGGCTGGTTTGTCGAGACAAATTCCGATTACTGAATACGAACCCAAGAAAATTAAAATGGCTATTACCGGAAACGGAAATGCGAGTAAAGAACAAGTAGCTAAAATGCTCCAACAATTATTAGGATTGAAAGAATTGCCAAAGAATTTAGACTCAACCGATGGTTTGGCTGCAGCAGTATGTCATTTTTTTAATTCGGGAAAAGTAGTGGGAGAAAAGAGTTACACGGGTTGGGATGCTTTTGTAAAACAAAATGAAGAGCGCGTTAAGAAATAGTGTCAGGCATCTACATCCATATCCCATTCTGCAAGCAAGCGTGTCATTATTGTGACTTCCACTTTTCGACTTCCATGAAGAAGAAAGACGAGATGGTTTTGGCGTTGGCAAAAGAATTGCAATTACGTTCGAGCGAATTTCAAAACGAAACCATTGAAACCATTTATTTCGGTGGTGGAACGCCAAGTGTTTTAACAACTGATGAAATTCGATTTTTGATTGGTGTTGTGTATGAAAATTACAATGTTGTTGAAAATCCAGAAATTACGCTAGAAGCCAATCCAGATGATCTTTCTAAAGATCGAATTCTTGAACTATCTAAAAGTCCGATTAACCGTTTAAGTATTGGTATTCAATCTTTCTTTGAAGACGATTTGCAACTGATGAATCGTGCTCATAATGCCGAAGAAGCTAAAGCATGTTTGTCTGAAGCGATGCTTCATTTTGACAATATTTCTGTTGATTTGATTTATGGGATTCCAGACTCGAGCCAGAATGGCGAACAGGCGAAGCAAATGAGTAACGAAAAATGGCAACAAAATATCAATACTGCTTTATCGTTTGGTATTCCACATATTTCAAGTTATGCCTTGACAGTAGAACCTAAAACCGCTTTAAAGAAACTTATACAAACAGGAAAAATTGCAGAACCCAATGACGAAGTTGCACAAGAACATTTTATGATATTAGTAAATGTGCTCGAAGACAATGGTTTTGTTCACTACGAACTTTCCAATTTTGGGAAGCCAAATTATTTTTCAAAAAACAATTCCGCTTATTGGTTGGGAAAAAAATATATAGGAATTGGTCCTTCTGCACATAGTTATGATGGCATTTCGCGAAGTTGGAATGTGTCGAATAATAGCATGTATTTGAAATCAATTCAAGAAAGTCAACTTCCAAATGAAACGGAAATTCTTTCTATTTCTGACCGATACAATGAATATATTATGACTGGTTTACGAACGATTTGGGGTGTTTCTTTAAATCGAATTGAAAACGAATTTGGTTTGGATACATTAACTTACTTAAAAAAGCAATCAGCCAAGTTTCTTGATGACGGTTTACTTTCGTTGGACGGAGATATTTTAAAAACAACTACAAAAGGGAAGTTTTTGACAGATGGAATAGCTAGTGATTTATTTTTGATAAATTTGGCGTAGTTTCAAAAACAAAACAAGTGCAAGCAACAATACAACACCAAAACCAAACTTTTGAAGTCAATCTTTCAAATCCAATTGACATTTCCATCCCACTAACCAATACTGATAAAAACCCTATTGCTTGGTATCTTGAAAAACCAGTAATCGAACCAGTATGTTTCGGAGATTGGATTGGCAAAGTATCGGAAGGAAGTTCGTCAACGAATTTCAATAATATTTTTTTTAATCCTCACGGACACGGAACTCACACCGAATGTTTGGGGCATATTACACGAGATTTTTACAGTGTCAATCAATCGTTGAAACAGTTTTTCTTTTTGGCGGAACTCATTTCCATTGCTCCTGAATGGCAAGCAGAAGATTGGGTGATTACGAAGAACCAAATCGAAAAAGCATTAAAGGGTAATTCACCAGAAGCTATAGTTATTCGAACGTTACCGAACGATTCGCAAAAAACACACATGAAATATTCGAATACTAATCCAGCCTATCTGGAAGAAGCTGCAGCGATTTTTATTCGTGAAATTGGGATACAACATTTACTTATCGATTTACCAAGTGTAGATAAAGAACACGATGACGGAAAATTGTTAGCCCACAAAGCATTTTGGAATGTAAAAGATGTGAATCAATTGAATGAAGATGCCCGAATGAATGCCACAATAACAGAATTAATTTTTGTTTCCGATGAAGTTGCTGATGGAAGTTATTTGTTGAATCTTCAAATGGCTCCTTTCGAAAACGACGCAAGTCCAAGTAAACCACTATTGTTCGAAATACAATAAAGATGATACACGTATCGACAGACAAGACAAAACTTAATGTTCCGTTTATTCAGCATTTTTTGAAAGATATTTATTGGGCAGCCGGAAGAACGATAGAAGAAGTTCAAACTACTATTGACAGTTCGTTTTGCTTTGGAATTTATCTCGACAACGAACAAATAGGGTTCTCCAGAGTCATAACCGATTATGTGGTTTTTGCCTATATGATGGATGTGTTTATTGATGAAAAGCATCGAGGGAAAGGCTATTCGTCCATTTTGATTGAAGCCATGATGAATGAACCACAATTGCAGAAAGTAAAAATTTGGCGTTTGGCCACCAGAGATGCCCATTTTATTTATGAAAAATTCGGATTCAAATTATTAGCCCATCCAGGACGAATGATGGAAAAAGTTATTGAATAATTGATTTGTTGAAATTATAGTTAAAAACCATGAATATCCAACAGTACTTCGAATATTGTCTTTCTAAAAAAGGAGTAAAAGAACATTTTCCCTTTGATGAAGACACCTTAGTTTTTAAAGTAGGAGGGAAAATGTTCGCGTTAGCTTCTTTACAAGAATGGGAGAAAGGCAATCCTTCGGTAAATCTAAAATGCGATCAAGAAAGAGCAGAAGAGCTGCGAGCTGAATACGACGATATCCAACCAGGTTATCATATGAGCAAAGTGCATTGGAATACGGTGAAAGTAAACCGAGAAGTGTCTGATAAATTTCTAAAAGAATTGATTGATCATTCGTATGACTTAATCTTTAAGAGTCTAACGAAGAAAATTCAGGGTGAGGTTTTAAGTTCGGAATAACTGAAGAAAAGTCACTAAGATTAATAAAAAACCCCGATAAACTATGTATCTGGGTTTTCATTTTTAAGCTTAATTAAATTTGAATCTTATTGGCAAAATCACAAAGTTCTTTTCTGTTTTTCCAAAAAACCATTGGCTTGCAACTCGAGTAATTCTGTAGCTTTTATCCGTTGCAAGTCGTAGAGTTTTTTGTCTTGAGAAATTTCTTCGTACACGCGATCATGCATTCCAGCGCTGGTTTTTACGAGTAATTCTCTTTGGTATTTGTCTTGCGTCAATGTTGCTTTTAAGGCTGTTTCCAGATCTTCCAATTTGTAGTCGTACTCGCCTTTTGAAGATAATAATTTTGCAATAATTGGGGAAGTTTCAATCGCCAAGAACAGCAACATGATAAATAAAGATGGAATTAAAGGAAGTTTTCCTAACGCATTAATACGCGCCATCAATCCATCGAATTCGTCAATAATCGGTTGGGTGTTGGCAACTTTTTTATCCAAATCAGCTTGCAATGTTTTGGTTTTTTTTTCTCGAAAAGCAATCTTCGTTATATTGTTTTTTCGAAGCGTATCGAGTTCTGCTTTCGCTAAGTCATGCTTGGCAATTTTTTCTTTAAAGACTGGGCCTTTTCCTAATTTCATGGTGCCTTTTGTGCCTTCAGCTTCGGTAATATACGTTTCGTAAAGGCGATTTACTTCTGTTTCTTTTTTAGCGATTTCCGATTTTAGGCTGTCGATTTCAGTTTTGTTTTTATCGAGATCGGACTGGAAATAATTCGCCACTTCTTTTTTATTAGTCAACGCCATGGCGTTTTTTTCTTTTAATAAGACAGTATTGATTTCCTTTTCAAAAATCTTGATTTCTAATGGTTTTGAAATAACGATAGCGATAATGATAGTAAGGATGATTCGAGGTGACGCTTGTATTAATTCATTCAAAAAAGAGTCTCTTTTTCGGATCGTGGATACGATAAATCGGTCGAGATTAAAAATTAATAAACCCCAAACGACGCCAAAAAGCAAGGCGGGATAAACGCTGTCAAAGACTGTATAAAGTGCGTAAGCACTAGCGATAAAAGCCATAACGGCGGTGAAGAAAACAGTGGCGCCAATTCCAACATATTTGGTTTGTTCGCCTTCGGAGCAACCTTGAAGCAGGTTTCTGTCGACTCCAGAACAGAGTAGAAAAAAGGATTTTAACATGATGATTGATTTAGATGCTAGAACGTGTCTAGCAGTGATGATTTGATGATTTTACAAATTTAACGCCAATAAATTCATATTGTTATAATTTGTTGATTTTTATTCGTTTGTCTTGCTTTGTTTTATACTTTTTTGAGTTCTTGTCAATAATAATTTGCTTTAATTTGCAGGCATCAATCGATACATTCACATGCAACAACAACTTCTAATCATTGGCTTTGTTTGGCCCGAACCAAATTCCTCGGGAGCGGGAACACGTATGCTGCAATTGATCGAATTGTTTTTGAAGCAAGGCTGGAAAGTCACTTTTGCTAGCGCTGCCTCAGACAGTGAGTTTATGTTCGATGTTACGAGTCTTGGCGTTGAAAAAGTAACGATTGCGATCAATGATTCTGGTTTCGATGATTTTGTAAAAGCCTTGAACCCGACAATTGTTTTGTTCGATCGATTTATGGTCGAGGAACAATTTGGTTGGCGGGTTGCGGAACAATGCCCGAATGCTTTGCGGATGTTAGACACCATCGACTTACATTCGTTACGTATTGCCCGTCAAAAAGCTACGAAAGAACAAGCGGATTTTCATTTAGATGATTTGTTTTCAGATACTGCAAAACGCGAGATCGCTAGTATTTTGCGTTGTGATATTTCACTTTTGATTTCTGAAGTTGAAGTAGAATTATTGCAAAAGCATTATAAAATTGACCCTAGTCTTTTATATTATTTGCCTTTCTTAGTGAATGGCATCGAACAAGAAACGCTTCAAAGTTGGCTTTCTTTTGAAGATCGAAAAGATTTTATTTTTATCGGGAATTTCTTGCATGAACCCAACTGGAATGCCGTGCAGTATCTCAAAGAATCTATTTGGCCCGTCATTCGAAAGCAATTACCTGAAGCCTCGATGCAAATTTATGGGGCATATCCGTCGCAAAAAGTACTACAATTACACAATCCCAAAGAGCGGTTTCTGGTTTCGGGCCGCGCCAAGAATGCCTATGATGTGGTTTCGAAAGCGAGAGTGGTTTTAGCGCCACTGCGATTTGGAGCGGGTGCCAAAGGCAAACTCATTGAAGCGATGCAATGCGGAACACCAAGTATAACGACTAGTATTGGCGCAGAGTCGATGAACGGAGATTTGGCTTGGAGTGGCAGTATTGCCGATGAACCTGCTGCGCTTGCAAAGGCTGCGGTTGTATTATATCAAGATCAAAATTTGTGGAAGCAAGCGCAACAAAATGGAGTGTTGATTGTCAACCAACGCTACGAAAAATCTCTTTTTGAAAATGATTTTGTTGCGTGGATTCAGTCCATACAAAGAAATTTGGCGCCACATCGAAATGCTAATTTCATGGGTGCGATTTTACTCCACCACACGACTGCGAGCACCAAATATATGTCGCGGTGGATTGAAGCGAAAAATAAGTAGTTTGGATGGACTGCGTTAGGGATTGACGCGGCATCCTTTTTTGAGGAACGAAAAAAAGATATAGCAGAAAGCCTGACCCGGAGGGGAGCGCCAAAAAAAATCCGCTCGAAAGGAACGGATTTATTATTTTATGACTAAGCGTCTTTGAACGCATTTCTTATTTACTCAATTCTACAAAATACTTGTAAAACAACGGAATCGTCTCAATGCCTTTTAAGTAATTGAAAATTCCGAAATGTTCGTTGGGCGAGTGAATCGCATCGCTATCTAATCCGAATCCCATAAGGATAGTTTTACTCTTAAGTTCTTTTTCGAACAAGGCAACGATGGGAATACTTCCACCCGAACGCACTGGAATCGCTGGAATTCCGAAGGTTTCTGTATAAGCCATATTGGCTGCTTTATAGCCAATGCTATCGATAGGTGTCACATATCCTTGACCGCCATGATGCGGTTTCACTTTTACGGTAACACCTGCAGGCGCAATGCTTTCGAAATGTTTGGTGAATAATTCGGTGATTTCTTCCCAGTCTTGATGCGGCACCAAGCGCATGGAAATTTTCGCGTAGGCTTTACTCGCAATGACCGTTTTGGCACCTTCGCCGGTGTAGCCACCCCAAATTCCGTTGACGTCTAAAGTGGGTCTAATGGAGTTGCGTTCGTTCGTTACGTAACTTTTTTCACCGTAAATGTCGTTGAGGTCTAACGCTTTTTTGTAGTTTTCTAAATTGAATGGGGCTTTGGCCATTTCAGCTCTTTCTGCAGTAGTTAGTTCTTCTACTTTGTCGTAAAAACCAGGAATTGTGATGTGGTTGTTTTCATCGTGCATCGAAGCAATCATCTTAGTCAATACGTTGATTGGATTGGCAACAGCACCACCGTATAATCCCGAATGCAAATCGCGATTGGGCCCGGTTACTTCGACTTCTACGTAACTCAATCCTCGAAGTCCTGTGGTGATTGATGGTTGTTGGTTCGAGATCATTCCGGTATCAGAAATCAAAATCACATCGCAGGCTAATTTTTCTTGATTGCGTTCTACAAACCAACCCAAGCTTTTCGAGCCGACTTCTTCTTCACCTTCAATCATAAACTTCACATTGCACGGCAACGAGTTGGATTGAACCATATATTCTAGTGCTTTCACGTGCATGTACATTTGACCTTTGTCATCACAAGAACCACGCGCGAAAATGGCGCCTTCAGGATGGATTTCGGTGGTTTTTATTACAGGTTCAAATGGCGGAGACGTCCACAAGTCCATGGGGTCTGGTGGTTGTACATCGTAATGTCCGTAGACTAAAATAGTTGGTAAATTGCTGTCGATTATTTTTTCACCGTAGACGATTGGGTAACCAGGCGTATCGCATATTTCTACTAGATCACAACCTGCATTTTCAAGGCTACTTTTGACCGCTTCTGACGTGTCGATAACATCTTGAGCATAAGCGGGATCAGCACTTACGGAAGGTATTTTTAATAATTCAATTAATTCATTGATAAAGCGATCTTTGTGCTGCTGCACGTACGATTTTATGTTGTCCATGTTGGTTTGAATGTTTTATAGTTTCAAATATACAAATTGAAATTCCAATAGTGAAATTCCAAATTCCAAATTTGTCCTAGTTGATGTTTTTTTATTGGAATTTAGAATTTGATGTTTGGAATTTAAAAAGAATATCTATATTTGCACCTCTATTTCGCGGATATGGTGAAATTGGTAGACATGCCAGACTTAGGATCTGGTGCCGCAAGGCGTGTAGGTTCGAGTCCTATTATCCGCACAAAAAAAGCTTCTCATTGAGAAGCTTTTTTGTTTTATCCGTGATACACTCTGGAAAACACAATCTTACCATCTTTGATTTCTAAAACTTCCGCTACGAGCATGTCTGGTTCGTTTTCAACACTTCGTACATATTCCATAAAAACACGATTGGCATCCGCGGTGAGTGAAGTTACACGATAGTGCAATGTTGGGATCGTTTCAAATGCACTTTGCCACCAGTCGTGCAATGCTTGTTTTCCTTTGACCAAACCGTTGGTCTCAGGTTTCTTGATTTTTAATTTTGGACTAAAATGTTCCGCTTCCTCATCATATAAAGAAAGCAGTTGTTCCAAGTTATGATTGTTGAAAGCCTCAAACCATTTGTGTGCAATCGAAAGATTTTGTTGTGTTGTCATTGTTGTTGTTTAAAAGAAAATTCCCGCTACAAAAGCAGGAATTAAAACTCAGTTACTCAGCATCTCAGATACTCAGCAACTTCTTATACATTTTTCAAATTAATAATCTCTTGCTCCGTCAAAAAGCGCCAATTGCCTCTTGGCAAATTCTTTTTCGTCAATCCAGCAAATACTACACGATCAATCCGTAAAACATCATACTTAAAGTTTTCAAAAATCGCACGAACTACTTTTACATTCGAAGTACGCAATTTCAAACCCACTTCTGTTTTAGGTTCATTTTCGATATAACTAATTTCCTCAATCGCCAATCGATGTCCATCTAAAGTAACACCGCCAGAAATTTTTTCTAAGTCTTCGTATTTCAAATTTTTATCTAAAGAAACTTGGTAAATCTTCGATGATTTCTGATTCGGCAAACTAAATTTTCGAATCATATCGGTGTCGTTCGTAAATAACAAAAGTCCCGTCGTGTTTTTGTCCATTCTACCCACAGAAGCAATCTTAGCATTGGTAGCGCCACGCACTAATTCCAACACATTTCGATCTTCTTGACCTTCATCAAATGAAGTGGTAAAATTCTTAGGCTTGTTTAGCAAGATATATTCTTTTTTCTCTGGAGTCAAAGTAGCGCCATCAAAGTTCACGACATCGCCTGGTTTTACCATATACCCCATTTCGATTACGGGTATCCCATTTACTTTCACATTCCCCGATTGAATATAAATATCCGCATCTCTACGAGAACAAACGCCCGAATTCGAAATGTATTTGTTCAAACGGATTTCGTCTGCAACTTTTGGTCTTTTCGGAGCTTGATTCGCTTTTCTCTCTGGTTTTGCTGCTTCGGCTGGCGTCACCGTTTTTGGCTTCACTTTTTTCGGTCCTTGCGCCCGTTTGGCCATGGCAGGCTTTGGCTTATTCGAACTTGGTCTTGAACTCGTTCGCTTATTATTGCCTTCCTTCTTATTCATAACTACTGTAAATTTTGTACAAAGATAGGTTTATTAATTTTATGAGGAGCTGATCCCGTTATTCGCTGCAATCTTTTGTGCTACCCGATCGGAGCGAACTGACGAAGTAAAAGCCAGCACAAAAGGATTTACGCTACTACCGGGGCTAGGGCAGTGCGGTTCTTTTGAACTGCTTATATGGTTTGAAGTAATTTTTTTCCATGCCACAAAACTGTGGGGTCAATCAAAACAATCGAAAAAACGCCTGCTACAATCAGAAACTTGAGAACATTGTGCAACTGCAAATAGTGTTCTCGTGAAGAGGATTTCCACAAACGAAGTCCAAAGAAAATCATGATAATAAAACCAACATAAAAGTAGATATCCATATAACCTACATCAAAAACAGTAATCAAAAAATAGACGGGAATGGTTGTCA
>CANHMG010000071.1 GCA_947461795.1 Flavobacteriaceae bacterium
ACCCCGATGCAGAACAAAATCACGCAAAGGAAAATGTAGTTTTCGATACCGATTTGATTTAAAATATTATTCATTAGTTCTTCCGGTTTTTTCTTTTTTAGACAACAACACCGTTCCAATCATCGCCACCAAAAGCAAGATTGATGCATATTCAAACGGCACCATATATTCGTTCAACAATACTTTCCCTAATACTTTTATCGATTGGTAATCTTCTCCAGTCGATACATATTCGCCTACAATTGGTTTCGAATTCACGAAAATGGCAATCAATACCAAACAGATCAAGCAAAACAAAATGACCGCCGCCCAACGGGTGACACGAGGCTTATGCACTTCGTCTTCTTTATTCAAATTCATCAACATGATCGTAAACAGAAACAGAATCATGATCGCACCTGAGTAGACGATAATATGAACAATAGCAAGGAATTGCGAGTTCAACAACAAATAATGTCCGGCAATCGAAAAGAAACAAATCACCAAATAAATCGCCGAGTGAATCGGGTTTTTAGTAAAAATCGTAAGGAAAGCAGTCGCTAAAGTAACCGCCGACAATACACAAAAAAGGATTAAAGCTATCGACATTAGTTTGCGTTATTAAGTTGAGCATTTTTCATCGCCATTTCTAAAGGCATGACCAATTTGTCTTTTCCAAAAATGAAATCTTCGCGTTCGTAGCTAGAAGGCACCAACACTTTTGAAGTGGTCAAATAAATCGCATCTTTCGGACACGCTTCTTCACACAATCCACAGAAAATGCAACGCAACATATTGATTTCATAAATCGAAGCATATTTTTCTTCGCGATACAAATGTTTCTCATCGGCTTTTCGTTCCGAAGCCACCATCGTAATCGCTTCTGCTGGACACGATAAGGCACACAAACCACAAGCGGTACAGTTTTCACGGCCTTGCTCGTCGCGTTTTAGCATGTGTTGTCCACGATATACTGGACTCATAGTTCGCACTTGCTCTGGGTACTGAATCGTTACTTTGCGCGTAAACAAGTGTTTAATGGTAATCCACAAACCTTTGACAATCGCCACCAAATACAAGCGTTCTAAAAAAGTCATTTCCTTGTTGGAAACCATTTTTTTGCGTCCCGATAAGGATATTGTTTCTATTGAAGTCATTTTTTATTTCTTATTTTTTTCGAAGCTAATCCTGCTATCCGCTTTATCTTTTCCTGCTTAAAGGAAGCAGAAAAAGGATGCCGCTGCTATCAGGGCTATGGCTTTTCGTACTTATTGTTCTATTTCTTAAATTTTAATTCTTGTATCCAATTTTTGTTCGTTCTGTTTTGTGTTCTCGTTTTTCTATCAGTTCATCCAAATACGAAAAAACCAATTCGATGTTTTTATCGTGATTGACGAGTTTCTTTCTAATTTGTTCTAGCTCCAATTTGATTAAGGTATTTTCAGACATAAAATCTCGCATTTTAACAAAGACCTCTATAATCCGAATACTTGTTTCTACCGCTTTTTCGCTATTGATTACATTTGCTAACATCATTGTTCCGTGTTCTGTAAAAGCATACGGAAGTGCCGACGAAAATTTTAATTTTCTGAGGTGGTCGCAATTTGCGACCACCTGCTCTTTTTCAAATTGGGTCAACTGAAACATAAAATTTTCAGGAAACCTAACGCTATTTCTCTTTACTTGCTCATTCAACCTTTTTGTTGTCACTCCAAAAAGCTCAGCAAGATCTTTGTCAATCATGACTTTTTGATTTCTAATGAATAAAATTTTACTCATTATAATCTCGTTCGGGACGATTACTTCTTTCATAAAATCTGTTTGGCGTTGATAAAAATTTATTCTTTGTAAGGTGTCGCATTTTGCGACATCTATTTTCTTTATTGGCTTTTACTTTGGTATTACTACCAACTTGATGTCACAATTTGCGACTTCAAGATTTTACATTCCTAAATAAACTGCGATATCGTGTCTCAAAATCACAATACCCGTTACAATAATATTCGCTATCGACAATGGAATCAAAATTCTCCAACCCAAGTGCATCAATTGGTCGTAACGAAATCTCGGAATCGTCCAACGCACCCACATATAGAAGAAGATAAATCCACAGATCTTAATAAACAAAACCGCAATTCCAATTACATTGGCAAGGTTTACGCCCCAATTTTCTACCGCCCAAGCCATTCCTGGATAGTTATAACCTCCGAAGAACAACACCGCCAAAATCGTAGAAGAGATAAACATGTTCGCGTATTCAGCAAACAGATAAAATCCCATTTTCATCGAAGAATACTCGGTGTGGTAACCGCCAATTAACTCTGATTCACATTCTGCTAAATCAAAAGGTGTTCTGTTAGTTTCTGCAAACGCACAAATCAAGAATATTAAGAAGGATAGCGGTTGGTAAAATACATTCCAGTTCATTCCAGATTGTTGCAGCGAAATTTCTCTCAAGCTTAATGTTCCTGTCATCATCAACAAAGCAATGACAGACAATCCCATCGCTACTTCATACGAAACCATTTGCGAAGCGGCACGAACTGCGCCCATTAAAGAGAACTTGTTGTTCGATGCCCAACCTCCAATCATGATTCCATAAACACCAACAGAAAGAATCGCAAAAATGTATAATAAGGCCACATTAATATCGGTAGCTTGAAGAATAATATCTCTGCCAAACAAATGAAATTTATCGCCCCAAGGAATAACGGCACTGGTCATCAACGCAGTGCTCATGGCAATCGCTGGTCCTACAAAAAACAAAAATCTATTCGGAGTATTCGGTTCAAATTCTTCTTTCGAAAATAATTTTAGTCCATCAGCCAAAGGTTGAAACAATCCCAATGGTCCCGCTCTATTTGGGCCGATTCGGTCTTGCAACCAAGCCGCTACTTTACGTTCCGCCCAAGTAGAATACATCGCCATCAACATAGTTACTGCAAATACGACAAGAATGATGACGCTTTTATCAATGATAAGAGTACTATCCATTGTTTTTTAGTTTTTGCTGATTAGTGATATCTTCCTCGGTTAATGGAGTGGCAGGCATACTGATTTTCTTACGATCAATATCTCTACCTAATAATATATTTTTCTCTGTAGCAATTTCAACTTTCTCCAACTTACGAGTGTAGTTATTTTGATTGATTACCGAATCTTTCTCGAATTTTCGGGGTCCTTCAATCACCCAATCCGCTGGATCTTTGTGATCAAATCGGCAACCGTTGCAGATGAATTCTTCTACTTCATGGTATTCGTTTTTTCTTCCAGTAACTCTTTGAATTTCGTCGCCGAACATCCAAACCGTAGTTTTTCCACAACATTTGTCGCAGTTTCTGTGCGCGTTATAAGGTTTGTTAAACCAAACTCTCGATTTGAATCGGAAGGTTTTGTCTGTTAATGCACCCACTGGACAAACATCAATCATGTTTCCAGAGAACTCGTTGTCAATTGCTTTTGAAATACAAGTCGAAATGTTCGAGTGATCGCCACGATCCATCACGCCGTGAACGCGATTGTCCGTCAATTGATCTGCTACCATCACACAACGGTAACACAAAATACAACGGTTCATGTGCAATTGAATATTCGGACCGATATCTTCCGGCTCAAACGTTCGTTTTTCTTCGATGAATCTGGTTTGCGATTTTCCGTGTTCAAAACTTAAATTTTGCAAATCACATTCTCCGGCTTGATCGCAAACTGGACAATCCAAAGGATGATTGATTAACAAAAATTCAGTTACAGATTTGCGGGCTTCTTGCACTCGATCAGAAGATTTGCTATTTACTTCCATGCCGTCCATGCAACCGGTTACACAAGACGCCATCAATTTTGGCATGGGTCTTGGGTCGGCTTCACTTCCTTTGGCAACTTCTACTAAACAGCAACGACATTTACCGCCGCTTCCTTTTAGTTTTGAATAATAGCACATCGCTGGAGGAACGACTTCACCACCAATCATACGTGCTGCTTGTAGGATGGTTGTTCCTGGTTCTACTTCAATCGCTTGACCGTCTATAGTTACTTTCATTGTAGTAATGGCTTGACTTTATACTGATACATTAGATACCAAATGCTTCACCTTTTCAAAAGGCTCGGCTACAAAATGGTCTCTGTTTTTTATTTTTTCTGGGAAACGGATGTGGTATTCAAACTCGTCTTTAAAGTGACGAATTGCTGCTGCTACAGGCCATGCTGCTGCATCACCTAGAGGGCAAATCGTATTTCCTTCAATTTTGCTTTGAATGCTCCACAACAATTCGATATCTTCTTCACGGCCATGACCGTTTTCAATTCGATGCAATACTTTTTCTAACCAACCTGTTCCTTCACGACAAGGTGAACATTGTCCACAGCTTTCGTGGTGGTAGAAACGAGAGAAATTCCAAGTGTTTCTAACGATGCACGCGGTGTCATTATATACAATAAATCCACCAGAACCTAACATTGATCCTGTGGCAAATCCACCGTCGCTTAAGGATTCGTAGGACATCAATCGATCTTCACCGGCTGCCGTTTTGTAAATTAAATTTGCTGGTAAAACGGGTACTGAACTTCCTCCAGGCACAAATGCTTTTAAAGGACGATCGTTGATCATACCGCCACAGTATTCATCAGAATTCATGAATTCGTACACGCTTAATCCCAATTCAATTTCGAAAACACCTTGATTTTTGATGTGTCCAGAAGCGGAGATTAATTTTGTTCCGGTTGATCTTCCTATACCAATATTGGCGTATTCAGCGCCAGAGTTGTTGACAATCCATGGCACAGCTGCAATGGTTTCAACGTTATTCACTACGGTTGGGTTGGCCCAAAGACCAGAAACCGCAGGGAATGGTGGTTTGATTCTTGGATTTCCACGTTTTCCTTCTAACGATTCAATTAAAGCAGTTTCTTCTCCGCAGATATAAGCACCGCCGCCAATTTGAACGTATAATTCCAAATCGTAACCAGAACCTAAGATATTTTTTCCTAACCAGCCAGCAGCTTTAGCTTCGGCGATAGCTCTTTCTAAAATTTTGTAAACCCACATATATTCGCCACGAATGTAGATGTAGGATAAATTGGCGCCCAAGGCATAACTTGAGGTAATCATTCCTTCGATTAATAAGTGAGGAATGTATTCCATTAGGTAACGATCTTTGAAAGTTCCCGGCTCGGATTCGTCAGCATTGCAAACCAAATGTCTTGGTTTTCCCGATTTCTTATCGATGAAACTCCACTTCATTCCAGCAGGGAAACCCGCGCCACCACGACCACGTAATCCAGAAGTTTTCACTTCTTCGACCACTTCGTCTGGCGTCATTTTTTTGATCGCTTTTTCTACAGAAGCATAACCGCCTTCTTTGCGATACACTTCGTAGGTCTTGATGCCTGGAACGTTAATTTTATCTAATAATATTTTTTTTGACATATTATTTATCGTGTAACGTGATTTTATTCTCTTTACAATCGGCGATCAATTGGTCGATTTTTTCTTCATTCAAATGTTCCTTATAGAAATCACCCAACTGCATCATCGGAGCATAACCGCAAGCGCCCAAACATTCAACACCACGAACTTCAAAAAGGCCATCAGCAGTTGGTTCGCCTACTTTTACACCTAATTTATTGCAGGTATAATCCATCAGATTTTCAACGCCATTCAAACAACATGGAGATGTTTGACAAAATTCAAACATATATTTTCCGATTGGTCGTTGATTGTACATGGTGTAAAAAGTCACCACTTCATAAACTTCAATCGGTTTTAGTTTTAAGATTTCAGCAACTTTGTCTTGCAATTCGATACTCAACCAATTGTCATGAGCATCTTGCACTTCATGCAAAACGGGTAATAAAGCTGATTTTATTTTATCTTCAGGATAATGACTAATCAATTCGTTGATGCGGGTCATTAGTGCATCAGTGATGTTGATTTCCTGTTTGTAATGAGTGTGTTCCATAATTTATGCGTCTAATTCTCCAGCAATAACATTTAAACTTGACAAAATCACAATGGCATCCGATAGCATCGAGCCTTTGATCATTTCAGGATACGCTTGGTAATAAATAAAACAAGGACGACGGAAATGCAAGCGGTAAGGTGTTCTGCTTCCATCGGTTACTAAATAGAATCCTAATTCTCCATTGCCACCTTCCACCGCGTGATATATTTCAGCCACTGGAACTGGAACTTCACCCATTACGATTTTGAAATGGTAAATCAAGGATTCCATATTGTGGTATACATCTTCTTTTGGAGGCAAGTAATAATCTGGAACATCAGCATGGTAAGGACCTTCAGGCATTTTCGCTAAGGCTTGTTTGATGATGCTGATACTTTCGCGAACTTCTGCATTTCGAACGCAAAAACGATCGTAAGTATCGCCAGATTTCCCTACGGGTACGATAAAATCGAAATCTTCGTAAGAAGAGTAAGGATGCGCAACACGAACGTCATAATCAACGCCAGCGGCACGTAGGTTGGGTCCAGTAAATCCATAAGCCATAGCTTGTTCAGCAGTTATAGCTCCAACGTTTACGGTTCTATCAATAAAAATTCTGTTTCTTTCAAAAAGGTTTTCAAATTCTTGCCAAGCCACTGGGAATTCCTCTAAAAAGGCATCTAGTTTTTTAAATGCTTCTGGCGACCAGTCTCTTTCGAAACCACCGATTCTTCCCATATTTGTTGTTAAACGAGCGCCACAAATTTCTTCGTAGATCTCGTATACTTTTTCTCTGAATTGAAATACATATAAGAAGCCGGTATAAGCACCGGTGTCAACACCTAGAATCGAATTACAAATCAAGTGATCGGTAATTCTTGCCAATTCCATTACAATTACACGTAAATATTGCGCTCTTTTTGGCACTTCAATATCCAAAAGCTTTTCTAAAGTCATCCACCATCCCATGTTATTAATCGGGGAGGAGCAATAGTTCATTCGGTCGGTAAGTGGCGTAATTTGGTAGAACGGTCGGTTTTCAGCAATTTTTTCGAAAGCTCTATGAATGTAACCAATAGTAGGTTCTGCTTCTAAAATTCGTTCGCCATCCATCAACAATATGTTTTGAAAAATACCGTGGGTTGCAGGGTGTGTTGGCCCTAAATTCAGCATCGATAATTCACTTCCGTCTTCGTTGAGTTGCTCTTTTATTCGTTTAGCATAACGATGTTCAGGTGATAATAATAGTTCTGACATGTATTGAATCTGAAAAATTATAAATTGATTGTGGTTCTTCCAAAGAAACGATCGTCTTTATCTGTCCTTCCGCTATCTTCCATTGGAAATTCTTTTCGCATTGGAAAGGAAATCATTTCATCCATATTTAAAATACGTTTCAATTGTGGATGCCCAATGAAGTTGACTCCGTAAAAGTCATACGTTTCTCTTTCCATCCAATTGGAACTTAGGAAAATATTCGAAATTGTTTTGATTTCAGGCGTTCCGTTGAGATACGCTTTTACTTTAATTCGTTTGTTTTCGTACCAATTGTGTAAATGATATACGATCGCAAACTGGTGATTATCGTCGTTATCAGGGTAGTGAATGCCACACAAATCGGTTAGAAAATGAAAACGCAAATCCTCACTGTTTTTCAAGAATAAAATCACAGCGGTGTTTTTATCGGCTGCCATTTCAAAGGAGAAAAGGTCTTTTTCTTCTTGAAAGTTGAATACGCTTTCGCCAAAAGTTTCGACTAGTTTATTTTGAATGTCTATATTTTCTAAAGCCATTTTATTGGATGTTATAAGAGGCTAATAATTCTTGGTATTCTGGGGAACTTCTGCGACGTACCGATTCTGATTTGACCAATTCTTGCAGTTTCATCACGCCGTCTACAATTTGTTCTGGTCTTGGCGGGCAACCTGGCACATATACATCAACAGGAATTACTTTATCAATGCCTTGTAATACGGAATACGTGTCGAAAATTCCGCCAGAAGAAGCACAAGCTCCAACAGCAATAACCCAACGAGGTTCTGCCATTTGTTCGTAGACTTGACGAAGAATTGGACCCATTTTTTTTGAAATTGTTCCCATGACCATGAGCATGTCTGCTTGACGAGGAGAGAAGCTAACACGTTCTGATCCGAATCTTGCTAAATCATAATGTGATGCCATGGTTGCCATAAATTCAATTCCACAACAAGAGGTCGCAAATGGCAATGGCCAAAGTGAATTGGCACGAGCTAAACCTACAACATCATTTAGTTTTGTTGCGAAGAAACCTTCTCCAACAACTCCTTCAGGAGGTTCAACCATCGTTAATTTTGAATCACTCATTTATATATGAATTAAAGATTAAAAATTATGAATTAATAATCATAATTTAAAACTAAATTTCTAGAAATTTTTTAATTATTAATTTCTATTTTTTAATTAAAACTATTCCCACTCTAAAGCTTTCTTCTTAATAATGTAGAAAAACCCCACCAAAAGCAAAAGCATAAAAACCACCATTTTAATCATTCCTTCAATGCCTAACTCTTTGAAATTAATTGCCCAAGGATAAAGGAAAATTACCTCCACATCAAATAAGACAAAAAGAATAGCTACTAAAAAGTATTTAACAGAGAAAGGAATTCGAGCATTTCCAACAGATTCGATTCCGCATTCGAAATTCTTATCTTTAATTTCAGAATTTCTTTTTGGGCCTAATTTGCCAGAAATAACAATGGTTCCCGCTACAAACCCAACGGCTAAAAGCAGCTGCATCAGTATAGGAAAATAGTCTAATTGATTTGATTGCATGTCTTAAAAAGAGTGTTTTATTTTTTCAACCACAAAGATAACTTTCAATAATTAAATAGCAACGATAAAATTCAAAATCCTAGATAGAATAACGATGCATACTTCTAATTTTTATTGATTATAAATAAGAAGAATTAATTTTTTGAATTGTTAACCGATACAAATAGGTTAAACAATTATATTATGAAATAGAGCAAAAAAAAACGTTCCGAAATACATCGGAACGTTAAATTTTCTAGGTAACAAAAATAATTTATATTTTAGTCTTCAAGAGCTACTACTTGAGCAGCTACTTTACCTTTTCTTCCTTCTTCTTCTTCATAACTTACTCTGTCACCTTCACGAAGTTCTTCCGCTTTGATTCCTGATGCATGAACGAAAATGTCTTTTCCTGTTTCTTCATCTGTAATGAATCCGTAACCTTTAGATTCATTGAAAAATTTAACTGTACCTGTACGCATTGTAATTGTAATAATAATTTATAATGTTGCAAATGTAGTTCGAAAAACAATACGAAAGTTACAACAGTGTTAATTTTTTCGAAAAATTATTGATAGTCAAGGTTTTCTGCAAAAAAATTATAAATTACTTATTTTAGATCTAGTTTAATATGCAATTCATTTAATTGTGCATTATCAATAACTGAAGGAGCATCAATCATGACATCGCGACCAGAGTTGTTTTTTGGAAATGCAATAAAATCACGGATGGTTTCTTGTCCACCTAAAATAGCGACCAATCGGTCGAGTCCGAAAGCCAATCCACCGTGCGGAGGCGCTCCGAATTGAAAAGCATCCATTAAAAATCCAAATTGATTTCGAGCTTCTTCTTCAGTGAATCCTAAGTACTTAAACATTAATTCCTGTGTTGCTTTGTCGTGAATTCGAATTGATCCGCCTCCAATTTCATTTCCGTTTAACACCATATCGTAGGCATTGGCACGAACTGCTTTCGGATTGGTTTCTAACAAAGCCATATCTTCTGGTTTTGGAGATGTAAAAGGATGATGCATCGCATGATAACGACCGCTTTCTTCATCATATTCCAATAGTGGAAAATCAACAACCCAAAGTGGTGCGAATTCGGCAGGATTTCTCAATCCAATACGCGTTGCTAGTTCCATCCGCAATGCCGAAAGCTGTGTTCTCGTTTTATCTGCAGGACCAGAAAGCACGAAAATCATATCGCCGGCTTTGGCTCCAGTCACTTTTGCCCATTGTTCTAAATCGTCCTGATCATAAAATTTATCTACAGATGATTTGTAGGTTCCGTCTGCGTTACATTTTACATAGACCATTCCGGAAGCACCAACTTGCGGGCGTTTTACCCAATCAATCAAACCATCAATTTCTTTTCTGGTATATTCTCCTACACAAGGAACTGCAATTCCAACTACTAATTCAGCAGCATTAAAAACAGGAAATTCTTTATGTTGAGCCACTTCGTTTAACTCCCCAAATTTCATTTCAAAACGAATGTCTGGTTTGTCGTTTCCATAAGTTTTCATGGCATAATCGTAAGTGATTCTTGGGAATTTTTCTACTTCAATTCCTTTGATTTCCTTCAATAAATGACGTGTTAATCCCTCGAAAATGTTCAGAATATCTTCTTGTTCTACGAAAGCCATTTCGCAATCGATTTGTGTGAATTCGGGTTGACGATCGGCACGTAAATCTTCATCACGGAAGCATTTTACGATTTGAAAATATTTGTCCATGCCGCCCACCATTAACAATTGCTTGAAAGTTTGTGGCGATTGTGGTAAAGCGTAAAATTGACCTTCGTTCATACGACTTGGAACCACAAAATCTCGAGCACCTTCTGGTGTAGATTTGATTAAATAAGGTGTTTCTACTTCACAGAAATCCAAATCTGATAGATACTTACGTACTTCCATGGCTACTTTATGACGGAAGAGTAAACTGTTTTTTACTGGATTTCTACGAATATCAAGGTAGCGGTATTTCATTCGAATGTCTTCACCACCGTCGGTTTCGTCTTCTATTGTAAATGGAGGTGTAAGCGCCGCATTTAAGATTGTCATTTGAGTCACTAATATTTCAATATCGCCCGTTGCGATATTTTTGTTTTTAGCTTCTCTTTCGATGACAGTTCCTTTCACTTGAATCACAAATTCACGACCTAGCGTTTTTGCCAATTCGAAAACTGATTTTTCTGTTCTACTTTCGTCGAACATCAGTTGGGTAATTCCGTAACGATCACGCAAATCGACCCAATTCATAAATCCTTTGTCTCGAGATTTTTGAACCCAACCCGCTAAAGTTACTTCGTTATTGATATGCGCAGCGGTTAGTTCACCGCAATTGTGACTTCTATACATTTTCAGAATTTTATGCGGCAAATTTAAGGATAATTGTTAATTAATAAGAGTGGAATTGTAAATTATAAAATGAGATGGATTTTAAAGCAATTTTTGATTTATCATGGTTGCGTTAGGGATAGAAGCGGCATCCTGCGCGGTTTTTAGCGCAGATAGAGCGGAAAGCCCGACCTTTAGGGAACGCCCTAAAACCAAAACCCAATGTTAAGTTTTTCTCAATGTTACCAAATTGTTAAGCAAAAGTTTGTTCTATGTAAATTAATGTATATATTTGTTGTGTAATTGTTAATAATCTAAAACCTACACCTATGAAAAAGTATATGATAATCGGAGCAGTGTTGATGTCAAGCATGATTTTCGCACAAAAACAAACCCCAAAATTGGAAGTTGTAGATAATATGGTAAAAGCTACTTATTATCATGATAATGGTACAGTTCAACAAGAAGGGTTTTTTAAAGATGGAAAACTAGAAGGTAAATGGATTGCCTATGATGCGCAAGGAAATAAACTTTCTGTTGGAGAATATAGCAATGGTCAAAAAACTGGAAAATGGTTTTTTTACAACGACACTAAATTAAGTCAAGTAGATTATTCTAATAATCAAGTAGCTTACGTTACGACTCACTAAGTCTCCAATACAATAAAAAAAAACCCGTCTTAATTAAGACGGGTTTTTTTATGCTTATCATTAAGCATTGCTCAATTCGTTACTTTTATTTCTGCGATCTCTCAACCAATATTTCACTCTTTTTACCAAGTAGAACATTACGGGAACCATAACTAAAGTCAGCACTGTAGCATAGGTTAATCCAAAGATGATTGTCCATGCAAGCGGAGACCAGAAAATTACATTATCACCTCCTATATATAAGTGTGGATTTAAATCGGTTACCAATCCGAAGAAGTCGAAGTTTAATCCAACGGCTAAGGGTATTAATCCTAAAACTGCGGTTAAAGCGGTCAATAAAACTGGGCGTAAACGCGATTTTCCACTTTCGATAATGACACCTTTTATTTCTTCTAGTGATAAATCATCATGAGACTCTACTCCTTTATCAGCTACTTTTTTATCTAAAAGAAGCACGAAGAAATCCATCAATACGATACCATTTTTTACAACAATTCCCGCCAAGGAAATAATTCCCATCATTGTCATCAAGATTACGAAATCCATGTTGGCAATGACATAGCCATAGAAAACGCCGCTAAAACTTAGTAAAACAGTAAATAAAATCACCATCGATTTGGATACAGAATTAAACTGTAAAACTATAATAATTGTAATTCCGGCTAAGGCTAAAAATAAAGCATACATTAAGAAACTTTGATTTTTTCCTTGTTCTTCTTGTACACCAGAAAACGAATAGGTGATTCCTTTAGGCAATTCATAGCCTTTTAATTCGGTTTGAATTAGTTTTGAGATTTCATCACCATTATAACCAGTTAGTACATTGGAATAAATCGTTAAGATTCTATTGTAATTTTTACGTTTAATTTGATTGTAAGTGCTCGTCTTTTCAGTTTTAGAAACTGCAGAAATCGGGACTTGCATCATTTGTCCGTTGTTTTGATTTCTAAAAGTCAAAGATTGATTGAACAAAACATTTTCGTTTTTTCGTTGATCTTCTTGCATTCGTACAACAATATTATAATCATCATCACCTTCTTTGAAAGTTGAGATTTCCTGACCATAAACAGAACGGCGTAAATTAAAACCAAGTTGACCAGTAGAAACACCAACACTTCCAGCATTTACACGATCTACTTTGACTTCCAATTCTGGGCTTTGTTTGTTGACGTCGACGTTTAATTTTTCAATACCAGGAATGTTTTTGCTATTGACAAATGAAATCATTTTGTCTGCTTGCGCTATCATAGCATCATAATCATCACCAGTAAGTTGAATACTTATTGGATAACCTGATGGTGGGCCAGCGGCATCTTTTTCGACAGTAACAGTTGCTCCTGCAATACCTTTTACTTTAGTACGAATTTCTTCTAAGATATCTGAAGTGTTGACGTCTCTTCTGAATTTAAATTCAGAAAAATTCACCGTAACTTTTCCTTTAAAAGGTGTTTCAGAAGAAGATCCTGCATCTACATTTGGATTTCCAGCGCCAACTCCGACTTGAGAAACAATGCTTTCGGCTATAAAATTTTCTTTAGTAGATGGGTCGATGTATTTACTTAGGATAGCAATGACTTGATTTTCTACATATTTCGTCGCCTTATTGGTTTTATCAATATCTGTACCTTGTGGATATTCGATATACGCAATGGCTTGATTTGGAATATTGTCTGGGAAAAACAACACTTTCCTTGGGAAAATCCCCAATAAAATAAAAGAAATAAATAGCATAGCGATGATTCCTCCAAGAGCTAACCATGCATTTCTTCCCGTTAGAATTTTAGCTAAAAAAGCTTTGTATTTGTTTTCCATTCGAGGGAAAAAACCATGTTGAAAATCTTGTGTCCATTGGTACAATTTGATTTTATACAACCACATTAACAC
>CANHMG010000072.1 GCA_947461795.1 Flavobacteriaceae bacterium
CAAATACTTAAATGTACTTGTTGTAGCTCCAACTGCTGGAGTATATGTCCCTAATGTAGCATCAAAAGCACCACCAACTCCTCCTGTTCTTGTCCAAACTCCTCCTGCTTGCTCTCCTGTAATTAATCCAAACAAATCAATAGCTGTTGTACTATTCTCGCAAACTGTTATTGAACCGTCAAGTCCCGCATCGGGTTGTGCTTTTACTTCGATGGTGGTAGCTATAGAGCAGCTATCTGTTACTCCTGTTTCTAAAGTTACATTAAAAGTATAAGTCCCTGCAGTAGTTGGAGTTCCTGAAATTGTAAAAGTATTTCCAGCAAATGAGCCTGTAACTCCAGGTGGTAAATCAGCTACAGGAACTGAACCCGTTGTTGCTCCAGTTGATGATGTATAAGTAATTGCTGTAATTGGATTATTTACACAAACTGTTTCTAAAGGTGATGATGCTGTAACGGTACAGCTACAAGGAATAATTTCAACAGTAGTGAATGTATTAAAAGGTGGACACAATGTCGTAGCAGGAATATCATAATTGACCGTATAAATACCTACTAAACTTGCAGAAGCATCAATAGCACCTGAAACTGAGTTTATACTTAAATTAGGAGAAGAAGCCGAAAATACTCCACCAGAAGTTAAAGCAAATAATGTGGGGGTTTTTGGTGTAGTATCATTATTACAATAGGGACTTGCTGTATATGCAAAAGTACCCGAAGGACTAGTCACAACGTTGATAATAAAAGACCTAATATTATAACATCCTGTAGTAACTAAATCCTCAATACGAACATAGATAATCTTAGGAACTACATTTACTTGAAAAGTAGCTAAGTCTGCAACCGAAAGAAAATCAATATTAGTTGGAGCATCATTTTTAGCATCGTTTAAATTTTCATAATACTTGATACTATAATTTCCTTGATCGGCAAGAGGAATACCACTCACAATATAAGCGTTTTGATCAATATTTACCGTATAGGGAGGCAAATTGGAAGAACAAAGATTGATATCTATAGGATCTAATGCTGGCAATGGTGGTGCAACATCAACAATTAAGTCTTCTCTTACTTTAGCTGTAGTACCATCACATTTCTTATAAGATACTACTGCTGAATACGTTCCTGCTGAAGTTGGGCAGATATTTAAAGGGTTTTCATTCAGAGCACCAATTGGATTTCCATTAAACTCCCAATTAAGTTCTGTCGTAATTGGCAATGGTTCTCCAATAGGAGAAAAACGCCAAGCTTCATTTAATGCTCCCCAAGTTCCTGTATTTCTCCCAGGTGGGACTTTTGCTAATAAACCTGTTGTATTTTGAATACCAATTAATCCGCTACCAGAATTCCAACCCACACAAGAAGTTCGTTTGCTTACTAGAACTTCAATGATATTAGTAGTTTCGTGAATAACAATTTGACTGGTTTGAAAGCCAACACCACCGTTACAACTAAACTGTGGCAATTCATTAAAATTAGCTACAAAAACTCTATTGGGTGCGGCATTTGGACCAGTATCCAATACAAAATAATTAACATTTTGCAATGCAGTATTGGTTACTGGAGGTGAAGCAATATTAGTATCTTGATAAACCCCATATATGGCATTTTTTATTGGAAAACCAGCATTTGGAATAGTAGCTGTAAATGGCCAGTTACAATATCCTAATGGGGTTTGTGGACCAATATCAAAAGTGATTACACCATTAGTTCCCACTAATACATTATTGTAACAATTTCCATAAAAATTGAAGGTAAATGGTAAAGTAACAATTGGCGACCAAGTATCATCTCCTGTAGCATTAATTACTGTTCCTCCTGTAAACGGAAAAGTAGGTGCATATGGAATAGGACATACGGCATAGTCGTCAGTAAGACTATTACCGTCATCTGTAGATGCAATTCTAGTATATTCTGCTAATAAATCTGTACATTGTCCAATATTACATACGGCTTGAGGTGCTACTATACTTACTTCTGCAAGTGGTAGTGATCCAGTATTTGCTATATCACAAACTGTGCGAACAGTTATTGTAACACTTCCAACCAAGGGTGTCAAACAAACACCAACAGTAGCGCTGACCAGCGAAAAAATAGTTATGGAATCTAGATAGGGTAAATTATAATAACCAACACCTGCAGCATTTAATACGATACTTTGAGGCCCTAATACTGAGGTGAAATTAACAGTAACTCCAGGAGTACCAAAGAAATTTATTACCCCAGATTCTCCAGGATTAATAGTCGTATTTCCAAAGATAGAAGAATTCGGAACACTTAAGGTTGCTGTACCCGTAACATTTTGGCTACAATTTGTAGTTCCATTAGAGTCGACACTTATCAATTCATACACACTACTTGCTGTTAAAGCAAGTGAACTTACAGAAGCACTTCCTGCTAAATCTAAAAGCACCGTTTGATTTGGTCCGCTATTTATAGTGTAGGTTACTGTTGCTCCGGGTGTACCATTAAAAAAAACAGTACCAGTAGCACCTGAACAAACATAAGCATCACCAAATATTGTTGCTGTTGGTAAAGGAAGAACTGTTATTGTAGCCGTACCTACTTGATTTTGAATGAATACAGGGGCAATACCATAGGAAACACTAACTAAATTATAATTAAAAACTCCTGTTGATGCGCTAGGTACAGCTACAGTTGCACTATCACCTAAAGAAGTAGTTACAGAAAGATTCGTACCTCCATTTATGTTATAGATGAAAGTATAGGGAGCAACACCATCAGCACCTGTAAGCGTAATAAAGTTCCCTGTACTATTTAAGCAAATTGAATTTGTTCCAGCTATAGTAGCCGTTGGCAATTGCACCAATGAAATATCATCAATAGCAAAATCATTTCCGGCAGTAGTTATTGTTCGGTCGTATAGTATTATTTGTGCAGATGCACTTACTCCTGAATTCCAAGTCTGGGTTACTTTGAACCAATTACCACAGACAATTGTTGAAGGTGCTGCAACTGGTGCACCAAGCGAAACGCCATTAATTATCGTTTCTAAAGAGGCAACATTTGTAGCTCCAACGGACTGAACCCAATACGAAAAGGTATAATTTTTATTAGGTGTTACTGCAACTGTTTGCATCCAAACTTTAGCAATACCCGAAGTCGCACCATTAATTACCATCATATTTCCAGAACCAGAAGTATGATCACCACAAGTAGAATAGGTTGCCAACCATACACTAGGATTAGTAGCAATTCCGTACTTCTCTTCAGTACCTGCAACATTTGTAGGATTGAGATATTGATAATCGGATGAAAAACCACTGTTTCCAGTAGAAAAATTACCGTTTACGATTAAATTTTGTGAATTTATAAATGGAATACTCAAAAACAAGAATATCCAACAAAGTATAGTATGTTTCATTTTAAAAAATATTTGACAGCGAAATTTACAAAAAAATGACAAAGAATTGTCTTAAAATTTAAATATAATTTATATTTAACACGATACGAATTTCATTTGATTATTATTATTTATCTTTGTTCCTCAAAAAAAAGCTATATAATATCTCAACTTAATGACAACAAACGACGAATTTCAAGACGAAATTGGAGACAATCATATTGCATCAAAAGCTAACAATCCTATCCGAAAAGATGCTTTTGATAGTACCGACGAACAAAAGATTGAAAGCATAAAAAAAGATGTCGAAAATATTCTTTTAACTTTAGGCATGGACTTAACTGACGACAGCTTAAAAGGAACTCCCAATCGTGTCGCTAAAATGTTTGTAAAAGAAATTTTTGGAGGATTAAATCCTAACAAAAAACCCAACTCTTCTACCTTTGAAAATCAATACAAATACGGTGAAATGTTGGTTGAGAAAAATATCACGCTCTACTCTACTTGTGAACATCATTTGTTACCAATAATCGGTAGAGCTCATGTAGCGTATATCTCTAGCGGAAAAGTGATTGGACTCTCAAAAATGAATCGCATTGTAGACTATTTTGCCAAAAGACCGCAGGTACAAGAACGTTTGACAATGCAAATCGTACAGGAACTTCAAAAAGTATTAAATACAGACGATGTTGCTTGTGTTATCGATGCCAAACATTTATGTGTTAATTCAAGAGGAATTCGTGATATAGAAAGCAGTACCGTTACCGCTGAATACGGCGGTCAATTTAAAAATGAATTAAAAAGACGGGAGTTTTTAGAATACATCAAATTGGAAACTAAGTTTTAATTGGATTAATCGGTTGGTTATTAGGCGAAATCGTTTACATTAAATTGCTGTTTTTTTTACGAGCTATTTCCCGCTATCCGTTCCAATCTTTTGTGCCGAACACCGTCACAAAAGGATTTCCACTACTATCGGGGCTAGGACATTGATCCATTAAAGAAATTCCGATAAAATAATGAAACGATTACACGATTAAACAAAAATACTATGCCTTTATATCAAAATCAAACGCTGAAAATATACAACTCGCTATCAGGAGAAAAAGAAACGTTTACGCCTTTGCATGAAGGCAATGTCGGAATGTACGTTTGCGGACCAACGGTGTACAGCAATGTGCATCTTGGAAATGTGAGAACGTTTATGTCTTTTGATGTTATTTTTAGATATTTATTGCATTTAGGATATAAAGTACGCTATGTTCGTAACATCACCGATGTCGGTCACATCGTAGATGATGTGGATGAAGGGGAAGATAAAATTGCTAAAAAAGCTCGACTAGAGCAGTTAGAACCTATGGAAGTCGTGCAACAATACACCGTTGATTTTCACGATATCCTACATGAATTCAATTTCTTGCCACCAAGCATTGAACCGACTGCAACTGGACATATCATCGAACAAATTGAAATCGTCAAAAAAATTATCGCCTCTGGAATTGGATATGAAGCCAATGGTTCGGTTTATTTTGATGTAGTCAAATTCAACGAAACCAATCACTACGGAAAATTGAGTGGCAGAAACATCGAAGAAATGTTAGCCAATACGCGCGATTTAGACGGGCAATCCGACAAAAGAAATGCACAGGATTTTGCTTTATGGAAAAAAGCAGAACCGCAACATATTATGCGATGGCCATCGCCTTGGGGGGATGGATTTCCAGGTTGGCATTTGGAATGTACTGCAATGAGCACGAAATATTTGGGAAATAAGTTTGATATTCACGGTGGTGGAATGGATTTAAAATTCCCACACCATGAATGTGAAATTGCTCAAAACGAAGCATGTACAGGTCAAACTCCTGTGAATTATTGGTTGCATGCCAACATGCTTACTTTGAATGGAAAGAAAATGGCGAAATCTACAGGCAACAATATTTTACCTCGTGAAATTCTAACGGGTGACAGTCCCTTTTTGAGCAAAGCATTCTCGCCAAGTGTGGCAAGATTTTTCATGTTGCAAGCGCACTACAGAAGTGTACTCGATTTCTCGGATGACGCAATAGTAGCGGCAGAAAAAGGGTACAATCGTTTGATGGAAGCTATGGGAAATTTGAATGAAATTAAAACGAATGCAACGTCAACTATCGATATTCAATCATGGAAAAATGCTTGTTATGAAGCGATGAATGATGATTTTAATTCTCCCATTTTAATTGCTCAATTGTTTGAAGGTGTTCGATTTATCAACATCTTAAATGATGGTTCTGCAACTATCAATACTCAAGACTTAGAAACATTGACGCAACTCATAAATGCCTTTGTTTTTGATGTTTTAGGTTTGGTTAATGAAAAAGAAACTGGCAATAATACACAGAAATTAGAAGGGGTTGTTCATATGTTGATTGGTATGAGAAATCAAGCGCGTGCTAATAAAGATTTTGCATTATCCGATCAAATTCGTGATCAATTGATTGCCTTAGGAATTCAATTAAAAGACGGAAAAGACGGAACCAGTTTTAGTTTATAATAATTAATTGTCGGTTGCCAGTATTGCATTATCATTCAACCTACAATTGACCAACGAAAACTCCAGAAAATGTTCGCGAAAATTATACAATTCCCTTTCATTCTATTCATCCGATTTTACCAAGTCGCCATTTCTCCCTTTTTTCCAGCGGCATGTAGATTTGAGCCAACTTGCTCTCAATACAGTATAGAAGCTATTCGAACGCATGGGATTCTGAAAGGCGGATTTCTTGCGATAAAAAGAATTTCAAGTTGCCACCCATGGGGGAAAAGCGGTTACGATCCGGTTCCTAAAAAATAGCAATTTTCAAAGATTCAGGCATTTTACTTCTTACTCTATTAAAAATCTTTATTTTTACAAAAATATAAAACCCCAAAAAGTATGTCTTTACCCTTATCAATTGTCTGGAATCCAACCGAAGGAATCGACTTAGGTTTCTTTGTCATTCGATACTACAGCCTCATGTTTGTCATCGCATTTGGCTTAGGATGGTATATCACCAAACATATTTTTGAACGTGAAAATGAATCTTTAGAAAAATTAGATTCTCTTTTTATTTGGACGGTTTTAGCCACTTTGTTAGGCGCTAGATTGGGGCATGTTTTCTTTTACGATTGGGAATATTATCGCAATCATCTCTCTGAAATATTATTGCCTTTCCGTTTCGACCCAACTTTTGAATTCACCGGTTTTCAAGGATTGGCAAGTCATGGCGCTGCAATTGCTATTATTGTTTCGATGTATTTTTTTAGTAAAAACATTATGAAAAGACCATTACTTTGGGTCTTAGATCGTGTCGTAATTCCAGTGGCGAGTGGTGCCATATTTGTTCGTATCGGTAATTTCTTCAACTCTGAAATTGTAGGTAAAGAAACTACCTCCCCTTTCGGAATTCAATTTGTTCGAGATCATTTTAGTTCCCGTGATGCCATGGCTAGAACCCAAATAACAAATGCAAAAGACGCGTATCACACCATCGTTAACGATCCTAAATTTGCTTCCGTTTTGCAAGAAGTACCTGCCAAACATCCAGCACAATTGTATGAAGCCTTTTGTTATGTATTTGTCTTCGCTATTTTGTTTTTCTTATACTGGAAAACGAATGTAAGAGAACGTCTCGGTTTTATTTTTGGTTTATTTTTAGTGTTGCTATGGTCGGTTCGCTTCGTCGTAGAATACGTCAAAGAAAGCCAAGGTGGTTTTGAAGAATATTTGGGTCAATTCTCTACAGGACAATGGTTGAGCATTCCTTTTATTCTAGTTGGGCTGTATTTTATCTTTAATGCGGAGAAACCTATTGAAGAAATTTAATACCTTGGAATCATAAAGAATAAAAGCCATTAGCAGTTGTTAGTGGCTTTTTTATTAGGAGCTAATCCCGCTGTCCACTATATCTTTTGTTCTGAACAACAGAACAAAAGGATACCATTACCATCGGGGCTAGGGCTCTAGTTCTTCATTCAACATTTGTTAATCAATATTCAAAAAATAATGATTACGAACTTTCAACAACGACCCTAGCTTTAGCGAACTAGCGAAGCAAACTTAAAATCAATCGAGACTAATAACTTCTGTTCATTTCTATATTTAAAAACTAAAATTGTCACAAAATATCAATTTAAAGAATTAAAACCTTTGCGGCTCTGCGTCTTTGCGAGAGATATGTTAGACTTGTATGGACGCTGTTTAAAAAAAAAGCCCGATATCACTATCAGGCTTTTACTATTTTATAAGAACAATTAATCTCTGTTATGTTCTTCTTCTATTCTTTCGTGTTCTTTTTTAGAAATCGTATCTACCAATACTGGAGTTGCAATAAATAACGAAGAATACGTTCCTACCACAATACCAATCAACATCGCGAAGATAAATCCTCTAATTGATTCTCCACCCCAAATAAACATGATTAATAATACTAAAATCATCGTTAAGGATGTATTGATCGTTCTAGACATCGTAGAATTAATCGATTGGTTTACGATTGAATTAAAGTTTCCTTTTGCTTTTCCACCTAAATATTCACGAACTCTATCAAATACAATTACGGTATCATTCATCGAGTATCCGATTACGGTTAGAATCGCTGCAATAAAGTGCTGATCGATTTCCATCCCGAATGGCATATATTTCCACAATAAAGAATAGATTCCCAATACAAATATAACGTCATGCGCTACCGCTGCAATCGCTCCCAAACTATACTGCCATTTTCTGAAACTGATTACCAAATACAAACCAACAATTAGCATCGCACCAAGTACTGCCCAATACGAATTGGTTTTAATATCATCCGCAACAGTAGGACCTACTTTAGAAGCTTGCAAAACACCGTATTTCTTACCTTCATAACTATTTACGAATTTATCGTAGGTCATGTTAGCATCGAAATGTTTCTTTAAGTTATCATATAAAATCTGATTTACCGCTTGATCTGCTTCCGTTCCAGCTTCGTCAACTTTATATTTAGTTGTAATTTTTAATTGATTGTCTTTACCAAATATTTTCGCTTCAGCACTTCCGTCAAAAGCTTTCAATAAGTCTTTTCTAACTATTTCAGCAGAAATAGGTTTTTCAAAATGAACTTGAAACGTTCTTCCTCCTTTAAAGTCAACACCGTAATTTAAACCATTTGTTGATAAAGAAACAATACTTACGATACAAACTACTAAGGAGAAAATGTAAGTGTATTTTTTAATTTTAAGGAAATCAAAATGGAAATTCGTAAAGAAGTTTTTAGAGAATCCAGTAACGAAGCTTAATTTATTTCCTCTATTCACACTCCAATCCAATAAGATTCTTGTGATAAAAATAGAAGTAAATAATGAGGTTGCGATACCAATTAATAATGTTGTAGCAAACCCTTGAATTGGACCTGTACCAAAAATCAACAACACAGCCCCTGTCAATACGTGAGTTACGTTAGCATCAACAATCGAACGCATGGCACCTTTCCATCCGAAGGATGCTTTGATAGCTTCTTCAATAGTTTTGCCCAATCGCAATTCTTCTTTGGCTCGTTCATAAATAATGATATTCGCATCGACTGCCGTACCCATTGTTAATACGATACCTGCAATTCCAGGTAACGTCAATACAGCGCCTAAACTCGCTAAAATTCCGAATAAGAATAATAGGTTAATCGCTAAAGCAACATTGGCAAATAAACCTGATTTACCATAATAAACTAACATCCATAAGGACACGATTAACAAACCAATGATTGCAGAGGTTGTTCCGTTATCAATAGCTTCTTGACCTAAGGATGGACCAACTACTTCCGATTGAACAATTTCAGCAGCAGCAGGTAATTTACCCGCTCTTAATACGTTCGCTAAATCTTTAGTTTCCGTTACATCAAATACACCTGAAATTTCAGATCTACCTCCAGAAATTGGACCACTGGAAACACCAGGAGCAGAATAAACGATATCATCTAATACAATGGCAATATTTCCTTTAGTATTAAAAGCTTTACCTGTTAATTCTTCCCAAGCTTTAGCACCTGCACCACTCATTTGCATCGTTACAGAAGGTTTCCCTAATTGATCGAAGGAATCTCTGGCATCGGTTACCACACCACCACTCATAGCAGCTTGGTTGTCTCTGTTTCCTTTTAACGCATACAATTCAACAGTTGTAACTGATTTTTTTGTTTTTTCATCCACATTGGTAGAAGGTTTTCCCCATACAAATTTTGCATAACGCTTGTCAGCAGGTAATAATGCTTTGATGTTTGGTCTTTTCAAATAGCTATTGATAACAGCCGTATCTTTTGGATCTACAATTGCTAAAATAGCACCACCACCTTGAGATACAAACTTATCTAATAAAGGATTATCTCCTTTTTTAGCATCAGTTGAATCTTTAACTTTTTCATCTGTCAATAATTTATTGATGGTATCATTTACGGCAGTTTTAGCTTCCGTTGCCGCTACTGCATTTTTTTCAGTTAATTTCAAGGCATTGTTTGTTGCCATCAAGAAATTACCTAAATCATCAATTTTATAGGTTTCCCAAAACTCTAATTGAGCCGTACTTTGCAATAATTTTTTGATACGATCTACATCTTTTGCACCAGGAAGTTCTACTAAGATTCTACCTGATTGTCCTAATTTTTGAATGTTCGGTTGTGTAACACCAAATTTATCAATACGTTTTCTCAATACTTCAAAAGCACTCTCGATAGACTCATCTACTTTTCTACGAATAACTTTCTTAGTTTCGTCATCAGTCATTTTAAAATTAACCTCATCACCTAAAGTTTTGTTGGCAAAAATTTCTGGAGAAGCTAATTTGGTAGTTCCGTTTGAGGCTATTTCAAATTCTTTAAAAAACACATCCAAGTAATCTTCATTACCTTGTCTGTTTTTAATAGCATTTGTAAGTGCTTGATTGAAAACTGGATTTTTAGAATTGTTCGACAATCCTTTTACAATGTCTTTTACAGAGATTTGAAGTTGAACATTGATTCCACCTTCTAAGTCAAGTCCTTTGTTGATTTTTTTGTCTTTCACTTCATTGTAAGTGAAATCGGTAAACCCAAGACTAAATACTTTTTCTTTCCCAATGGAATCTAAATACTTTAATTCTTTTTCGGAATTGCCTTTCGAAAATAGTTTCGCATCATTTTCTACATTGTGCGATACGAAAGTGAAAGAAAGTTGGTAAATACTTACCAATGCAAATAAAATTGCAAAAAATTTAACTAGTCCTCTATTCTGCATTATTACTAATAATTAATTAATTTTCGTTTGTAATCTTTGGTTTATTCGTTAAAAAAATATTGAATTTTAAAAATTAATTAAAATTTTTAACCAGACAAGACTTCTCCAATTTTTTAAACCGAGCAAATATATAATTTACGATAAGATTAACCAATTTATTTATCGATTAATCTCAAAAAAAAGACTGCAAAGGTGCAGTCTTCTCTAAAATATGTTGAAACTCTTAAGCTAAAACCGATTTCAAGTCCGCATTCATCGAACGAACTGCCTCAGCACTCTTAGCAAAAGCAGCCTTTTCTTTTTCGTCTAATTGTATCGTAACAATTTCTTCAATTCCGTTTTTACCAATGATACAAGGAACACCGATGCAAATATCATTTTGCCCGTATTCACCCTCTAGCATTACAGAACACGCTATCATTTTCTTTTGATTATTCAAAATACTGTCTACTAAATAAGCAACAGATGCGCCAGGAGCATACCAAGCTGAAGTTCCCAAAAGCCCCGTCAATGTGGCGCCACCAACCATAGTATCCGCGGCTACTTTGTCTAATTGTTCTTGAGATAAAAACTCAGAAACTGGAATTCCATTATAAGCAGCCAAACGCGTTAATGGAATCATCGTGGTATCCCCATGACCTCCAATAACCATTGCTGAAATATCATTAATGGGTTTGTCTAACGCTTTCGATAAATAATATTTAAAACGAGAGCTATCTAAAGCGCCTCCCATTCCAATAATTCTATTTTTAGGCAAGCCTGTAGCTTTCAAAGCCAAATACGTCATCGTATCCATCGGATTCGAAACAACCACTACAATAGTTTTCGGAGAATGCGCTAAAACATTATCCACAACTGATTTTACGATTCCAGCATTGATACCAATCAATTCCTCACGGGTCATTCCTGGTTTTCTTGGAATTCCTGAAGTAATTACTACTACATCGCTATTGGCAGTTTTCGAATAATCGTTTGTAATTCCGGTAACTTTCGTATTAAAACCTGTATTAGCAGCACATTGAGAAATATCCATTGCTTTTCCTTCAGCAAATCCTTCCTTAATATCTAATACTACTACTTCACTTGCAATTCCTCTGTACGAAATCACATCTGCACAGGTCGCTCCAACGTTTCCTGCTCCTACAATGGTAACTTTCATTTTTATATAATTTAAATCGTTTTTTTTATACGAAGCTAATCCCGCTATCCGTTTTATCTTTTGTTCTGAACACCAGAACAAAAGGATGCCACTTCTATCGGGGCTAAAACAGTCCTTTTCAAACTAGGCATCAATATTGGCATATACCGCATTCTTCTCAATAAATTCTCTTCGAGGCGGAACCTCATCACCCATCAACATCGAGAATACCCTATCTGCTTCAGCTAAACTATCAATATTTACCTGACGCAAAGTTCTAAAATTCGGGTCCATGGTTGTTTCCCACAATTGCTCCGCATTCATCTCACCCAAACCTTTATAGCGTTGAATCGCAGCACTACCGCCCATTTTCTCGTTGGCAATATCACGTTGATCATCATTCCATGCGTATTCTTTTTTATTTCCTTTCTTTACTAAATATAAAGGTGGTGCTGCAATGTATACATGTCCTTGTTCTATCAACTCTTTCATGAATCTAAAGAAGAAGGTTAATATTAAGGTAGAAATGTGACTTCCATCGACATCGGCATCACACATAATAATTACTTTATGGTAACGCAATTTTTCTAGGTTCAAAGCTTTACTATCCTCTTCTGTTCCTATCGTTACACCTAAAGCCGTAAAAATATTTCGAATCTCTTCATTTTCGAATACTTTGTGATGCATGGCTTTTTCAACGTTTAGAATCTTACCGCGCAAAGGCAAAATGGCTTGAAATGCACGGTCACGACCTTGTTTAGCGGTTCCACCTGCTGAATCTCCCTCGACAAGATACACTTCACATTTCGCTGGATCTTGTTCGGAACAATCGGATAATTTCCCAGGCAATCCACCACCACCAAGAACGGTTTTACGCTGCACCATTTCACGAGCTTTCTTAGCCGCATGTCTTGCTTGTGCTGCCAAAATTACTTTTTGCACGATGATACGAGCGTCATTTGGATTTTCTTCCAAATAATTTTCAATCATTTCACTTACCGCTTGGCTTACCGGAGAAACGACCTCTCTGTTACCCAATTTGGTTTTCGTCTGACCCTCAAATTGTGGTTCAGCTACTTTTACTGAAATAATCGCTGTCAATCCTTCACGGAAATCATCACCAGCAATTTCAAACTTCAATTTATCTAACATCCCTGAGGAATCTGCATATTTCTTTAACGAACGTGTTAAACCCGTTCTAAAGCCTTGCAAATGCGTTCCTCCTTCATGCGTATTGATATTATTTACGTAAGAAAAAATATTTTCTGTATAACTTGTATTGTAAATCAAAGCAACCTCAACAGGAATTTCTCCTTTTTCAGAATCCATAGAAATTACATGAGCAATAATTGGCTCACGATTTCCATCCAAATAGCGAATGTATTCTTTCAAACCTTCCGTAGAATGAAAAATTTCTTGAACAAAATTTCCGTCTTTGTCTAATTCTCTTTTATCGGTAAAAGTGATGGTAATTCCTTTGTTCAAAAAAGACAACTCGCGCATACGAGCTGACAAGGTATCATAGGTAAACTCGGTTGTTTGCGTAAAAATCTGACTGTCTGGATAAAAGGTAACTATTGTTCCTCTTTTTGTCGTTTCACCAATTTGTTTCACTGGATAAAGCG
>CANHMG010000073.1 GCA_947461795.1 Flavobacteriaceae bacterium
TTCATCCTTATTTGTATTGTTTTGCAAAATAGAAACTTCGTCCAAATCGTACAATTTTAACACTTTATCTTTCAAATCAAGTATGGCTCTTTGTGCTGTTTTAGTTCCGATTCCTTTTATGGATTGAATTGTTACTAAATCTCCCATAGCTATTGCTTGAATTACTTGCTTAGGCTCTAGAGATGAAAGCATGGTTCTTGCAATGCTAGCACCAATACCTGAAACAGATAGTAACATTTTAAATATTTCTCTTTCCGATTTTTCAACAAACCCAAACAAAGTATGTGCATCTTCTTTGACTTGCAAGTAAGTAAATAATTTTATAGATTCAGTTTGTGGTAATAAAGAATAGGTATGCAATGAAATATTTATATGATATCCAACTCCACCACAGTCAATAACCAAATCAGTTGGTGTTTTTTCAGTTATTTTTCCTTGAATATGTGCTATCATTAGTATCGTAAAGTAAACCCAAATATAACAAAAAACTTTAATTGGGGTTCATATTCTGAACAAGTGTTAAAACTTTATTTCGAAATTCTTCAATCTTTTAATTTTTTCTTGAGCATCAACAACTGCTACAGCTGCCATATTGACCATCTCTTCTACACTAGCTCCCAATTGAAAGATATGAACAGGTTTCCCCATCCCCATCATTATAGGTCCGATAGAATCTACTTTATACAATTCTTTAAGCAATTTATAGGTAATGTTAGAAGATTCTAAATTAGGAAAAATTAAGGTATTCACTTTTTTACCCGCCAATTTTGAAAAAGGAAATTTAGCTTTTAACATCTCTGGATTTAATGCAAAATCAGCTTGAATTTCACCATCAACAATTAAATCGGGATAATAATTATGCAAATACGCTACTGCTTCTCTAACTTTTGAAGCACTTTGATCTGAAGAAGAGCCAAAATTTGAAAAAGACACCATTCCAATTACTGGTTCTAACCCAAACAATTTTACTGTTTTTGCGGTCATTAATGCAATTTTTGCTAAGTCATCGGAGGAAGGATTCGGATTGATTGCCGTATCGGATAAAAACATCGGACCACGATTGGTCATCATCATGTTTGTTGTGGCAATCAAAGAAATTCCTGGAGCTTTCCCAATCAATTGCATCATTGGTTTTACAACAGTTGGATAACTTCTCGAATATCCAGTAACCAATGCATCTGCTTCACCTTCATTCACCATCATCGCCGCAAAATAATTACGTTCACGCATCCATTTTTGGGCATCCAATAACGAAATGCCACGTCGTTGTCTTGTTTTCCAAAACATCTCTGCATAATGCAATCGTCGCGTGTCTTCTTCTGATGTTTTTGGGTCGTATATAGGAACATCCGCATCAAATCCTATTTCCTCTTTCAATTCTAAAATGAGTTCTTTATTACCTAATAATATTGGCTTTCCAATTCCTTCTTCCCAAACTATTTGAGCAGCTTTCAATACATCTAAATGATCTGCTTCCGCAAAAACAATTCGTTTCGGGTCGGTTTTCGCTCTATTCGTTAACAATCGAACCATTTTATTGTCAGACCCTAATCGCTCTAAAAGTTCTTCTTCATAATTTTCCCAATCCTGAATTGGGTGTAATGCCACCCCAGAATCCATTGCAGCTTTTGCAACAGCGGGTGCAACAGTAGTAATTAATCGGGGATCGAAAGGTTTTGGAATGATATATTCTCTGCCGAAAACCAATTTAGTCTCACCATAAGCAATATTTACTTGTTCTGGCACACTTTCTTTGGCTAAGGCGGCTAAAGCTCTAACAGCAGCCATTTTCATAGCTTCATTTATTTTCGTAGCACGAACATCTAAAGCGCCACGAAAAATATAAGGGAATCCTAGCACATTATTTACTTGATTCGGATGGTCAGATCGACCAGTAGCCATGATAATATCTTTACGTGTTGCAATGGCCAAATCGTAATCAATTTCAGGATCTGGATTGGCCATAGCAAAGACAATCGGATTGTCAGCCATTCCCATTAACATCTTTGGTGTTAATAAATTTCCAGAGGATAACCCTAAAAATAAATCGGCTCCAATTAGTGCTTCTTCTAGTGATATTGATTTTCCTTCTCTAGCATATTTTAATTGCATTGGAGACAACGAAGTATTCTCCTTAGTTAACAATCCTTTGCTATTGAACATGAAAATATTTTGAGGTTTTACTCCTAATAAAACATACAAATCAGCACAGGCTAAGGCTGCCGAACCTGCTCCAGAAACTACCATCTTCAAATTTTCAGCTTTCTTATCTGCCAATTCTAAAGCATTCAATAAAGCAGCCGAGGATATAATTGCAGTTCCGTGTTGGTCATCGTGCATGACGGGAATATTCAACTCTTCAACTAATCGTCTTTCAATTTCGAAAGACTCTGGAGCTTTGATATCTTCTAAGTTGATTCCTCCAAAAGTAGGTGCAATGTTTTTTACAGTTTCAATAAAAGCATCGATGTCTTTGGTTCCAATTTCGATGTCAAAAACATCAATGTCGGCGAATATTTTAAACAACAAAGCTTTTCCTTCCATTACAGGTTTTGAAGCTTCCGGGCCAATATCTCCTAATCCTAAGACAGCGGTTCCATTGGTAATTACAGCTACTAAATTCCCTTTAGCAGTATACTTATAAACGTTGTTGACATCTTTAGCTATTTCTAAACAAGGTTCAGCTACTCCAGGAGAATAGGCCAATGACAAATCTCTTTGAGTGGCATATTTTTTTGTAGGCACCACTTGAATCTTACCCGGCGTGGGTTTGGCGTGGTATAATAATGCTTCTCTTCGTTTGCTATTTCTATTCATTGCATAGGAGTTTAATTCCGACTTGCAAAGGTAAAAGTCTGACTGTAATACCGAAATTTTTAAGCATTAATCTTTGAAAAAGAATCCTAAAACTAATATAGAACCTAATTTATAAAAATTATTTTGAAGGAGTAAATGCAGCTGCATTTGTAGTAGGAACTGAATTTTCCGACAATGGCTCAACATATTCAGTCTCTTGCAAATCTTCCGTTTTTCTTCCAAGTTTTACTTTTGGAACTTCTTGTGTTCCTGTTATTGTTAATGGAATTCCAATAATTCCTAAAGGAGGTAATCCAAGACGCATTTTGATATTCAATTTCCCATCGAAACTTGTAGTTCCTTCAATTCGAGGACGAAATCCTGCAAATTTAAATTTGAATCGTTCAATAGTAATGATGTTGTTTTTAATTGTCGTTTTAATATCTACTTTAGAAACATCCGGATTTCTTATTGCTTGGGTACTGGTTTTTTGACTTACGGCCCCAAACATTTTAAAGCCTCGCATTTTTACTTCCTTTACAGAAAGCGTTCCGCCACCAACTAACGATGGGTAAATTGGAAGCATATTGCCATTTAATTTTCCTCCAACTTTATAATCAAGAGAAACTTTTCCTTGTGCTTTTTCGGCAGCAGTTGCCATTTCACGAAACATTTTTATTTCATCGTAAGCACGTTTAATGTCAAAATTTTCTGCTTTTACTTTAAAATCAAAAAAGGCTCTGCTGGGCGTCTCACTTCCGTATACGATATCCATATTCACTGGGCAATCTATAATATTGAAGCCTGTATTTTTGAGCAGCATTTTTCCTTTTGAAATCGTTAAATCGCCTTTGGCATGATCCAATTGTAAATTATTAAAATTCACTTTTGTTGCATTGGCAATAAATTGCAAATCGAAATTGGATGGAATTACCACAACACCAGTTTCTCCTTTCGCAGGAGTTTCCTTTGAAGTTTTTTCCTCTGCTTTTGTTGTTGCTCCCGACATAAATTCATCCACATTAATGTAATTTGAAGTCAAAGCAAACTTTCCTTTTAAGACTTCATTATCCGATAAAACGAAATTGATTACATTTTGTAGATACCCATTCATTTTAAAATCGGATTGTCCATACGACGCCATAAAATCAGAAAAATTCATTTTATCCTGATTGAAAGTAAACAATCCTTCATTGATTATAAATGGTTTCGGAAGATATTCTGATGTAGTTTTGATGTTTTTAAGTTGTAAAGTTCCGCTATTTTTGAGTTTACTATAATTCCCATTGGTAGCATCACTTTGTTTGCCTTGAAAAGCAACATCGGCTTTGACATATCCTTTTACATCCAATCCTTTTTTCGAAAAAACCTTATAGACTTTGGCAATGTCTAGACTTCCCTTAGCTTTAATGTCATAAAGAACATCATCAAAATTGATAAAACTAGCCTTGATATAAAAAGGATTTCCCTCGAATATAAAGGAAGCTGGATTAATCATCAATTTGGTTTCTTTAAAGGTTCCGTTGCCATTAGAAAGTGACGCTGTCAAATTGATGTTTTCTATAGGTTTTGGATAATATTCCGTTTGAATTGTAACTCCTTTTAAATTGATTGTTCCTTTGGTTTTTGGGAAAACTGAATTGGTTTTATCATAATATCCGTTGGTGACAACATTCATTTTTAATAATCCTTTTAAGCTCATGTTTTCAAAACCAAAAGCTTGATCTAATTTTTTCAAATCTAAAGAAGCCTGAATATTAGCGACTATCGCTGGCTTTTTCAATCCTTTCGATTTAACAATCGCTTTCATATAATCTTTTCCAACATTGAAAAACAAGGAATCAACAGTAACCTGAATGTTATCCGGATTAAGTCCTGGGATTTTAGTGTCAAAATTTAGAAAAATATTAGATACAGGAAATGGTGCATTTTTATATTCAATTTTACCTTCTCTAATTTTCATATTAAAAGCTAAATCAGGGCTTTTGTTTTGGGAAGCAATATATTGTCCTTTTAAGGATAACCCTAAATCGGTGTTCCCTTTCACTTTTGTTTTTTCTAGCCAAGTCACATATTGTGGCGGTAAAGCTGTAAAAAAGTCGTTGAGTTTACTGTCTTTAGAATCAATTTTGAAATCCATATCATAGCCGTTTTTTAAGAAATTAAATTCTCCTGTAAACTGAACGGGTAATTTATTGATTTTTAAATTGTTCTGTTGAAACACAAACGCAAACGAGTTGGTATTGATTTTAGTAATCAAATCGGCTTTAATCTTTTTGTTTTTGAGATACGTTTCTTTATCATACGTTAGATTTAAAGAATCAATATCTGCTTCCGTATAAATGTCAAATATTGCTTTGTCTAAGCCACCTTTCCCCACATAATTAAAACCTTTTGCATCAATAAGAATTTTGGTTGATTGGTCGTCATACACCAAATGACTGTTTTGAATGTCTATTTTTTCTAGTTTGAGTGAAGTGTTCGAATCATCCTTTGAAGGTTTAGAGTCTTCAGAAACATACACATTATAATTGGCTTCCCCTTTCTCATTTACTTTTACATTCATCAAAGCATTGGAAAGAAAAATTTTATCAATTTTAACTTGACTATCAAAAATTAAACTCTTGACGTTGATACCAAAAGCAATTTCATTAGCAGAAATAAGTGTTTCATTTTTAAATGGAGCCGATCCATTTAATTTGAAATTTTTTAGAGTAAGAGTAAGTGATGGGAAGTGATTAAAAAAAGACAAATGTGCTTCTGAAAAATTCAATTCGCCTTCTAGTTTTTCGTTCGCGAATTTTTTTACTTCCTGAGCAATTTTTCCTGGAAAGACAATTGGAAACAAAAACAATAATGATAATGAAATGATTACCGTTATTGCTGCAATTTTTAATGTTTTCAAAAACCTGCTTTTTTTATTTACTTCCATATTACAAATTTAATATTTTAGTTTACTTAGGAAACTTAATTACAAATAAATTCGATTTATATAAAAAAAACCTTCCTAAAAATAAGGAAGGCTTCTTGAAAAAACTAAACTAACTCTACTATTATTGTTTCAACAATTTAGTGGTTTTAACACGATTGTTTTCATCTACTATTTTTACCATATACATCCCATTTTTTAGATCTGAAACGTTGTATTGATACCCTGAAACTTGATTCTCAAAACTTTTTACCAATTGACCGGTAATAGAGAATATTTCAACTTTGGAAACAGTATTACTGATATAAAAATAGTCTGTTGAAGGATTCGGATAGATATTCGTAACATCAGTAGTATCTATTGCATCTACACTTAAAGTCGAAGGTTTATTTCCAAAAACTCTAAAACCACCTGGTTCGATACTGATATTCATATTGGTATCGGTAACGCTAAATGTTGAATTGTCCATTAGGTTAGCCCACGTTCCTGTAAATGGGAATCCTCCAGCTATGTTATACGTGTTATTTGTAAAATTGGTTAATACATAAACATAACTTAAAGACGCTGTCTGAGTAGTGCTAGTCCAAATGTCAAGTCTAGGATGACCTGTGCTTCCAAAATTCCAAGCAAACGAACCGTTTTCAAATACAGGTTCAGACTTTTTCAAATCAATCATTCTAGACCAATTATTATAAATAGCACTTCTATTGGTATCTGCCAACCAATTTTCTGTCCATTGCGGTTGTGGTTTGGTATCTAATTTACAATCTGGATTTGAGAAAGAAACTGTTCCATTTCCACAAGTCCATAAAGATCGATCCCAACCTAAATCTCCGAAATGCCAAATCATTTTTGGACCAGGAACTAGTAAATGAACAGCGCCCATAGCGGAAGATCTCAAATGTATTTTTGCTAAGTCATTTTGTGTTTGACCCGCTTCTGTGAATGCTTTATAGGTAACCCGTTCTTCATCATGACTTTCTGCATAGCCAACAAAACGATCTGAAGCATCTGTAACTCCAGATAAACTAGTACTATTTCCTTTAAGCAAATTCGCATAAGGATCAGTCATTTTTCTCCATTGCATAATTCCTTTTGAGTCTCCTGAACGCAAATAATTGGCCCATTCAACTTCCTCGTTATAGGAACCGCCCGATCCTAGATGTTCAAAAATCACAAAGAAATTAGGATCTGCTTCCCATTGTTTGTCTGCATAATATTTCAGTTTTAATACTCTATCTAGAAGATAACTATTCGTACAAGCCTCTTGCCCTCCAGCTACATTTGGCGGGCATGAATTGGTAAAGCCTTTGGTTAAATCCCAACGGAAACCATCTATTTTATAATCTTCAATCCAAGTCTTTATTGTTCTAAGAACATACGTATTGGTCAAATTATCTGGTTCTCTAAAATGGTTCAAATCTGAACCTACACTATAGGAGTGTTGTGCTGTTTGATTACAATAAGGGTTTTCAGCAGTTATACCATTTCCCCATCCATCATTATCGGTATCCGTCATCCACATTCTTTCTAGTGGAGATCTTCCGAATACATGATTCAAAGCAACATCTAGAATAACTGCGATACCGTTTTGATGGCATAAATCAATAAACTCTTTCAATTTTGCTGGAGGTCCGTAACGCTTGTCTGGAGCTAAATGATAAACCGTATTGTAACCCCAACTTAAATTTCCTTCAAATTCCATTACAGGCATTAATTGTATTGCATTTATTTTAAGATTTTTAAAATAATCTATTTTATTAATTAAATCTTGATAACTTCTATTGACATCAAAGTCTCGAACTAAGACTTCGTAGATCACTAAATCTTTTTTCTTTGGTTTAACAAAATTAGTAGTTGCTGCGCTCCAATTGTAGTTGTAAAAAGCATTTGGACCTGTTTGAAGTACAGAAACTTCTCTTTCTTGACCTGTTGGATATGCCGGTAAATTAGTATATACACCTAACGAAGCAATTTCTGGATCATCGAAGGGAGAAAGTACTAATGTTGAAAACGGATCTGCTGTTTTTACAATTGCAGGAGAATTCGTTGGTCTGCTGGTTACATCACAAACCCAATATTGATAGGTATACACTTGATTGGCAACAAGTCCGTTTAATTCTAACCAAAACTTACCTGTTGTTGGATCTTTTTTCATGGCATAAGCACCATCCGGCTGATAATTGTTGAAACTACCTGCTACATAAATAAAATCTTTGAATGGTGCATTTAAAACCAAAGTAGCTTTTGTAGGGTCGGCTATATTATAATTGACACCATCCAATAAAGTTCCTGAAGGTAAAGCTTGAGAAATAATTCCTGGGTTTACAACTACAGTAAATTTCTTAACTTGAACAGACAATCCTTGAGATATTTCTAATTCATAGCTTTTTGTCTCTGTAATATTACTGTCGGTATAGGAATAATTAGGAACACCGGAAGCAGTATTGATGCTAACTCCATTCGCTTTCAAATTATAATTTGCATTTCCATTCGTATTAGAAGCTACTATGGTTCTACTGTCACCAGAATTAATAATGGCAATGCTGTTTTCCGTAGGAGATGTTAATGATGTTTGAAAATAACCAACATCAAAAATAAAATCATTGCATGCTGGCAAAGCTTTTTTCAAAGTCTGGGTGCCCGCAGCATTTCTAAACACTATACCAAGTTTGGTAGCATTAGCTTGTTGCGTTGCATTTAAATTATAAAAAGTACTTGGCGTAATGGTAATACTATAAGTTCCTGGTCCTGTGTTAGCCATCAATCCGACACTGTCATCTAATCCCCAATTTCCAACTACTGCAAATCCAAAAGCATTAACAGAATTCCCTATTCCGGAGTGCATATACACCTTTGCTGGAGAACTTCCCATCGTATTACAGGTGGCAATAGGAAATGTTACTGTAATGGTAATTGGATCTGTTACATTAAAAGTGGCCGGCGAAATGGATACTTGAGAAAAAAGAGTTGTAGTAAACAACACAATAATAAAACTTAATAAAATATTTTTTTTCATAACTTAATTTTAAAAAAGGGCTGATAAATACAGCCCTTATTAGTTGAGTTTTTTATTATTAGTTTGGAACCACTGATAATTTATAAGTATAGTTTCTTGGTTTACTTAAATCAACCTCAATAGCATATTTTGTTTTGGTAGTACTATTAACAAATACTCCAGGAGCAGTAATTGAACCATCTCCAATATTTGATGGAAGTGGAGAAACGGTATTTGTTGTTAATGGACCCTCTGTTAAATTTATTGCTGTTCCATTTCCAATTAAAATAGCTGCAGATGTCGTATTATTCGTTTTAAAACCAAATTTTTTCCCATTTATTAAATCTAAAGTAAGAGACCATTTTTTTGTAATAGGATCATAATTCATTGGAGTTGTATTTGCATATCCGACTGATCCCTTAACACTACCAAATAAACCAAAAGTGTTGGAGGTAGCATTAAAAGCAGCAATAGAATATGTTAAAGAACCTGAACCAGTATCACTTAAATTGGCTTTCACATAATAATGACCTGCAGTTGCAACTACAAACCCGCTACTTCCATCTAGTTCCAAAGAACCTGTATTCGTGCCGTTTAATCCATAAACAGTTGGAGATGAAAATTCGTTACAAGAATTTGGTTTATAAAATTTGTAAGTTCCTGGTTCTAGATACATATAGCCTTCATAATCATTAAGATTTGTAAAAGATGAAGAAGCAAGTTTATTTGCTGTATTAGATAATGAAGGATCAGTAGAAAAAGCTAACAACAATTTCGAAGTTGAATAAGGAGTCACTCTAATTGTAATTGGGTTCGAATATTGAACAAATGCATTATAAGAACTACCTCCTACTTTGGCTTTTATTCTAACATCTATAGCTATTTCTTGTCCACAAATATAATTTGGTAATTGGTTGACTAGAGTATTAACCTCCCCAACTTTTAACGTATATGTTCTTACATCAATACCTAAATTACTTCCTAAATTAGCAGCAACAACTGGCCCATTAGTGCCACTTTCTGAAACTTCAACAGTATACGTTGAAACTGTCGGAGTACCCGTATTACTTGTGTCCCATACTAAAACACTTACTGTATCATTATTGTTTGCAGGGTTTAGAGTCAATGGAGAATTTAAGGTTGTAGTTCGCAATTCAAATCCGTTTGAAGACAATACGGTCTTTTCATCATTAGAACAAGAACTAATGAATAGAAAACTAAAAACAACACTAATTATTTTAAAAAAATTTTTCATAGTTTATTTATTTAATTGTAACCTGGATTTTGAGACAAATTACTATTTGAAATTAATTCTTTTCTTGGAATTGGATATAAAAGTTTGGAGTTATTTAAATCAGTTCCAGCTTGAGAACCGCCTTTCCATTGCCAGTTATATCCAGTTAAATATTTGCCAAATCGAATTAAATCTTGTCTTCTGTGACCTTCCCAATAAAGCTCTTTGGCTCTTTCATCTAAAACAAAATCAGATGTCAAATCACTAGCTGTTATTGTTGGAGCGCTAGCACTTCCTCTAATTCTTAATGTATTAATGTATCCAACGGCAGTTCCAACATCACCAAAACCATTAGCAGCTAATTCAGCATACATTAAATAAGCATCGGCCATTCTAAATAATGGGAAGTCTGTATCTGGAAATTCAGCGCTTTGAGCTAAAGTACCATCAGATTTTATATTTGAAAATTTTATTAATTTTTTACCTTCAGTAAATTCTCTTGTATTAGTAATTGAAGCTGGATCTGAATTTCCAGGCACAAACATTACTCTTGCATCAGTTCCAACTATATTTACAAACTCTTGACGTGTTCTGAACCCCTTCCAACCTGAGTCAACACCCAAGGTTAAAGCAACTGCGTTATCCGTACTTGCGTGTATGAGGAAAGTAGTTCCACCATAACTAGCTGTTTTTAAACCATCATAAGCAATAGGGAAAATAATTTCGTCTTGAGCACCATTGGTATTATTATCCGCTTTAAATAAATTGGCATATGGAATTTGAGCGATGGCATATCCTGAATTAATTACTTGATTTACTGCAACTAAAGCATCCGAACTTCTGTCTATTCCTGTGTAGACTTTAGCATTTATTAATAATTTTGATTTTAACATCCATGCTCCTGCTTGGTCAACTCTTCCGTATTCATTAGCTCTAGGGGTTGCTAAATCTCCATTTATTGCGTCTAATTCTGACAACACATAATCAAAAACAAACTCTCTATTTTTCATAGGAGGTGGTGTCCCTAATAAATCTGCATCGGTTGCAAAAGGTATTTTACCAAAAATATCAATGCCATGATAATAAGACAAAGCTCTTAAGAATCGAACTTCTGCTCTAAACATCTTAATCTGGGTTCTTAAGTCATCAGTCACACCTCTTTCTGATAATTTTGAATCGGTAGTTTCTCTTAAGAATTCGTTACACAATCCTATTTGAAAAAAGATTCTTGCAAAAAAAGCTTCTGTAAAAACATTATCCGCATTCCATGTATTCGTATTTAAGTCTGGAATTGTTGGATCTCCCCATGCTATTAATGCTTCATCTGTAGGCAATTCTTGTAATTGCCAATATCCTCGTAAGTATTGTGAAAAACCTTCGTCTACAGTTCCTGGCCCACTCCCTAAATCCGAACTTCCAGCAACATTAGACTGTCCAGTAAGGGCCAAGCCTCCATATATTTTAGCTAAAAATTGTTTGTATGAATTCGGGTTTTGGTAAAACACTTCACTTGTAAAATCATCATCATCTTTAGGCACAATGTCTAAATCTTTAGTACATGAAGTTAGCAAAAAAATTACTGAAAATAGCAGAACCCAATTTGGTTTATTATTTATAATATTTTTCATTTTTATTAGTTTTTAAAAATTAGCATTTATTCCTAACATAAAAATTCTTGCTCTTGGGAATATCGTATTATCAATACCATTCCCAAATACTTCGGGATCAATACCTTTGTATTTAGTAATGATTAGTACGTTTTGCACACCAGTATATAATCTTAATGTCATTTTATCTGTATTTAACATTTTTCTAAAATTATAACCAATAGTAATGTTATCTAACTTTACAAAACTTCCATCTTTTACATAATAATCAGATTCTTTTGAAGCACTATTAGTAAAGAAAGTATTGCCATAATCGGTAGTAGTATTACTAATTGTACCTGTAAATGTATTATCGATAGAGTTTAATGTAGCTCGATCTGCAGAAACTTGATCGTAAACATAATTACCAATACTTGCTCTCCATGCCATTGAAAAATCCCAATTTTTACAAATTGTTGCATTTGTTAAGAATCCCATAGTTACATCAGCTTGAGGTTTATGATAGTTGTATTTATCATTACTGTCTATACGACCATTATTATCTCTATCTACATAAGCCCCTTCTATTGGTTTACCATTAGCATCATAAATCTGTTGATATACCCAAAATGCGTTAGGAGCTAATCCTACCTTATAAATTTGTGTAAATACTTGCAAACCAATTCCTCCTGTAGTTTGATTATCAACAAATACATCTGTTAATTTTAATTGATTAAAAGTTGCATTATAATTAAAACTTAAATCAAAATTATCGCTTTTTACTGCCTCAACATTAAGTCCTAAATCAATACCTTTTGACTCTAATTCCCCAATATTTCTTGGCCCATAAATTCCTAGATTTTGCAAAGCTCCTTGCACTGTGTAGGCAAATAAATCGGAAGTTTTAGAAAAATAACCGTCAATATTACCTTTTAATCTATTGTTGAAAAATCCAAAATCCAATCCTACATTATATTTAGCACTTCGTTCCCATTTTAAATTTTCATTATATCCTTCAGGTTTTGCCACTAAATAAAACTGATTCCCAAATTGATAATAGGCATTATTTGAAACGGAATATCTTTTAAACCATGCTATTTGATCCGAAATCGCTTGTTGTCCTGTCTCACCATAACTTAATCTCAATTTTAAATCAGAAAACACCTTCGAGTCTTTTAAGAAACTCTCTTCTTTAATTTTCCAAGCAAAAGCAAATCCCATAAAATTATCCCATTTATTTATTGGAGAAACCTTACTTGAGCCATCTCTTCTAAAATTGGCAGTCAATAAATATTTATCATTATATCCAATATTCAAACGACCAAAATAGGCTTGCAAATTATTCCCTGGATCCGTATATACATCCCGATTTACTATTTCATTTAATGCAGGATAGGCATATAAATTAATATTTCCTGAATTAAAATTTTGAGAGTCGAATTGTTGCCAATCATAACCACCTAATACATCTACATTAAATTTACCAAATTTTCTAGTATAATTTAATTGCATGCTTAAATTTTGATTTCTATTATCAAACCAAGATTCAGAATAGTTTCCTACTTGTCCATCTGCTAATGTATTCCCTGTTCCTGTACCTAAAGTTGTATTAAAACCGGATCTGGCTAATGGATTCGTACGATTAAAACTTGTTCCTTCTTGTTTGTCTGTACCAACATTTAAAATTGCTTTTAATTCTGGTAGAAAATGAA
>CANHMG010000074.1 GCA_947461795.1 Flavobacteriaceae bacterium
AACGAATCGGTTGCTGCAATTTCTATTTACAACCTTAACGGAGCATTGGTAAAAGAAGTGAAATCTTCAACTTCATTACAATCTATTTCAGTATCAGACTTACAAAGTGGCATCTACTTTGTGAAAATACAAATGAATTCTCAAGTCGTAAATTACAAGTTTATCAAAGAATAATAAAAAAAATAAATTTCTTTAGAAGGTTTAGTAGTTACTACTAAACCTTCTTTTTTTTAACTCAATTGTAGCATAAAATAATTTAAAAAATATATATTTTTGTTGCCATTAAAATATTAATATTATGAGAAACTTGCTTTGCAGTAAATCAGTATTAGTTGTAGTTTTTTGCATTTATTCCTTAATTGGCAGCGCTCAATCTGGATATAAGATTGCAGTAAATATGAAGAACTGTACTGATACAATTGCATTTCTTACTTTTTATCAAATGGATAAAACGTATATCAAAGACACTTGTACAACTATTAAAGGCGGAAAAATTATATTCCAAGGAAAAAGTAAACTCGATAGAGGGATTTATTCTGTTGTCAATCAAAAGAAAGCAATTCTCTTTGATTTTTTTGTAGATGAGCAAACACAAAATCTTCAACTAAATGGAGATGCGAATAATTCTTTAAGGCAAGCCAATGCTGAAAATTCTACTCAAGAAAATGATTTTTTTAAGTATATAAATTTTCTTACTGAGCAAAATACAAAATTCATGACCGATAAGAGTCAAGTGAAAGCTATTTCTAAAAAAGATTCTGTTGCAAAGTTTCTTGAGCTTCAAAAAAACCTTGACAGGAATATAGAGGATTACGAGAATACGATGCTAGAGAAAAATAAGGGCAGTTATTTAGGAGATTTTATTAACTTAAAAAAGGAAAAAACCTTAAAAAACATTCCTTTAGCTTCCAATGGAAGGCCTGATAGTTTAAAGGTTTATAAATACTATAAATCACATTATTGGGATGGTGTTGCATTCAAAGATGAGGTGATAACACGAAATCCATTTTTTTATTACAAACTCAAAAAGTATTTTGATTCTGTAATTTTTCCTCATCCAGATTCTGTAATAGTTGAAATTGACAGAATCATGCGTTTACCTAATCAAGGTAGCACTTTATACAAATTATTATTAGCACATTTCACAGCGACTTATGAAACGACCAACATCATGGGATTTGAGAATGTTTTTGTGCATATGTCGGATGCCTATTTTAAAACGGGGAAAGCTGTTGGTACTTATGAAGATGATGTGATAGATAAAATCATCAAACGTGCTGAAAAATTGAGACCTATTTTGATTGGATCAACAGCGCCTGATTTATTTATGATTAAAGCGACAGATCGAGATAAAATTGCAGCAATGGGTTTTGAAAAGGTCAAGACTAGTGCGGAAGTCACACAGCTTTTTTATGACCATGCTAATGAAATTAATCCTTTATTTTATAAGTTGAGCGATGTCAATGCGGATTATTTGATCTTGGTTTTTTGGGATGTTGACTGTGGGCATTGTCAGAAAGAAATCCCTAAACTTTTGGAGTTGTATCATGAATTCCAAAAAGAGAAGAAAGATGTAAAAGTGTTTAGTGTTTACAATCAGCAAGAATTAGATAAATATTTAAAATACATCGACGAAAAAAAGCTCGATTGGATCAATGTTTATGATGGAGTTCATTACAATAACTTGGCAGATAAATACGATATTTTTTCAACCCCTGTGATTTACGTTTTAGATAAAAATAAGGTCATCAAGGCTAGAAAAATTGATGTAGAGCGAATTAAAGATATTATAAAAAACATAGAGACTGAGTATGCCAAATCGAAATAATATTTAAGATGGAATTTCAATTCAATGCAACGTATCTTGATAAATTATTTTTAAGTTTGTCAAAAATTCCTTCATGTCTAAAGAATTGTTATTACAAGTCGCACCAGAAGTTGCAGTCAATGAGTTTTTACTAAAAGAACATGTTGGAAAATTAATTCAAACCAGCACAAAAGACATTCAACACATTGCAATTCTAAAACGTTCTATTGATGCGCGTCAGAAGGCAATTAAAATCAATTTAAAAGTCGTTGTCTATTTTGTAGGGGAAGACTATGTTATTCCAAAAATCCAGCTTCCTGAATACAAAAATGTCACAAATTCACAAGAAGTAATTATTGTTGGAGCTGGACCTGCTGGCTTGTTTGCCGCGCTGCAATTAATAGAATTGGGGTTAAAACCTATTGTGATAGAGCGAGGAAAAGACGTTCGAGGCAGACGACGTGATTTGAAAGCAATCAATTTAGAACATATCGTCAACGAAGATTCGAATTATTGTTTTGGTGAAGGAGGCGCAGGAACCTACTCAGATGGTAAATTATACACAAGATCTAAAAAAAGAGGTGATGTTACCAGAATTCTTGAACTTTTTGTTGCTTTTGGTGCCTCTCCAGATATTTTAGTCGAAGCGCATCCTCACATCGGAACAAACAAATTACCACAGATTATTCAAGATATTCGAGAAAAAATAATTGAATTCGGTGGGCAAGTCTTGTTCGGGACTCGACTGACAGACATTCTCATCAAAAACAATGAAGTGCAAGGAATTGTTACCCAGAAAGGAGAGACAATCTCGGCTTCTAATATTATTCTCGCCACAGGACATTCGGCTCGAGATATCTATGAATTGTTGGATAGAAAGAATATTTTTATTGAAGCAAAACCTTTTGCGATTGGTGTTCGAGCTGAACATCCACAGACTTTAATTGACAGTATTCAATATAGCTGCGATTATCGTGGTGACTATTTGCCACCTGCTCCTTATTCTATTGTGAAACAAGTCAATGGTCGTGGCATGTATTCGTTCTGTATGTGTCCTGGTGGTGTCATTGCGCCTTGTGCAACGAGTCCAGGTGAAGTCGTAACCAACGGTTGGTCTCCGTCTAAAAGAGATCAAGCGACCGCCAATTCTGGAATTGTCATCGAATTGAAATTAGAAGATTACAAACCCTACGAAAAATTTGGTGCTTTGGCTGGATTGGAATTTCAAAAAAGTATCGAAAAAAAAGCGTGGCATTTAGCGGGAGAAACACAAAAGGTTCCTGCGCAACGCATGATCGATTTTACTCAAAACAAAGTTTCTAGTGAAATACCAAAAACATCGTATGTTCCGGGAACAACCTCTGTCGAGATGGGTCAAGTTTTTCCAGGGTTTTTATCTCAAATTCTTAGAGAGGGATTTACTCAATTTGGCAAATTAATGACAGGTTATTTGACCAATGATGCTATTCTTCATGCACCAGAAAGTAGGACTTCTTCACCTGTTCGCATTCCAAGAAATCTAGAAACTTTAGAGCATATTCAAATCAAAGGGCTGTACCCTTGTGGAGAAGGTGCAGGCTATGCAGGCGGCATTGTTTCGGCTGCTATAGATGGAGAGAAATGTGCATTAAAAATTGCTGAAGTTCTAGCCAAATAATTTACTTTTTCTCACTTTTTTCACTAAATCGTTATCGTAGATTTTTTCTATAAATAGCCGATGGGTGTTTTTTAATTGATAATTTTATAAAAAAATATTCGATGAAAAGTATACCAGAATTCTATCAAATTGCGGCGCCTTACAATCAAAATACATATCTCGTTGATGGCCAACTAAAAACTTGGAATGGTCCGTTTTCAGAAGTTTATTCTACGATTTCCTCCACAGAAAATTATGCTCCTACCTTATTAGGTACAATTCCTACCATGGGGGAATCAGCCGCCGATGAAGTAGTTCAATCAGCCGTGAGTGCTTATGGAAAAGGTCAGGGCATCTGGCCAACAATGAAAGTCGCGGATCGAATTAAATGCATGGAGAATTTCGTCGCTCAAATGAAATTGACCCGTAGTGAAGTTGTCAAATTTTTGATATGGGAAATCGGGAAATCATTAGCTGATTCTGAAAAGGAATTTGACAGGACCGTCGAGTATATCTATGACACCATTGATGATTATAAAGAACTAGATAGGAACAATGCACGATTTACTAAGAGCCAAGGCGTAAATGCCATGGTACGCCGTGGTCCACTTGGCGTGGTGTTGTGTTTAGGTCCTTACAATTATCCTCTCAATGAGACTTTTTCATTGCTGATTCCAGCCATTATTATGGGAAATACCGTGATTTTCAAACCGGCTAAACATGGTGTTTTATTAATTTCTCCCTTATTAGAAGCGTTTAGAAGTAGTTTTCCAAAAGGCGTAATCAATATCGTTTACGGTAGAGGTAGAGATGTGGCTTCACCAATCATGAAGTCTGGAAAAATTGATATTCTAGCATTAATTGGCAACAGCAAATCCGCCATTGCTTTACAAGACCAGCATCCGAACAAAAATCGTCTGCGTTTGATTTTGGGATTGGAAGCTAAAAACCCAGCGATTATTTTGCCAGATGCCGATTTAGATTTGGCGATTCAGGAATGTGTTGCTGGTACTTTGTCTTTTAATGGGCAACGTTGTACAGCACTCAAAGTATTGTATGTTCATGAATCGATTGTTCATGAATTTAACAGACGATTTGCAGCTAAAGTCGATGCACTTACATTTGGAAATCCATGGGAAAGCGGCGTTTTTTTGACCCCTTTACCGGAAAGTGAGAAGCCGAATTATATTCAAGAGTTAATTGATGATGCAAAATCAAAAGGAGCTCACATTATCAATACAAAAGGAGGGACGCGTACTGAAAATTATATTTTCCCAGCGGTCCTATTTCCTGTAAACAAAGAAATGCGACTGTATCATGAAGAGCAATTTGGTCCTGTGATCCCGATTTTGACATTCAAAGATATTCAAGAACCGTTGAGTGATATGGCGGAATCGAATTACGGTCAGCAAGTGAGTTTGTTTGGAAGAGATATCAAGACCATTGCGCCGTTAATTGATACTTTGGTCAACTTAGTTTGTAGAGTGAATTTAAATAGTTCTTGTCAAAGAGGTCCAGATATTTACCCTTTCACAGGAAGAAAAGACTCGGCTGTTGGCACCTTGAGTATTCACGATGCGCTGCGTTCTTTTTCAATTCGAACCTTTGTAGCTTCAAAAGACAATGCCTATAATAACGAAATTTTACAGGCATTGCTCAATAGTAAAGAATCTAATTTTATCAATACAGATTACATATTATAAAGTCAGCGATGTTTAGTTCTTGATTAATTTTAGAGATTTGTTTTTTATTTTGATAAAGTAAATCCCTGAATTTAGTTGGTCTGTTGCGATGCATTCATCTTGACCATAAACTCCTTTTTGAACTGTTTGTCCAAGACTATTAAAGATGAAATAGTTGGCATTACCTTCAAAATTGGCAATTCGAAATCGATCTTGACAAGGATTCGGAAAAAGTTCAACATCTTGCTTTTCTGCAATAGTGATTGAAATAGATAATGAACTACCAAAAATCATAGCATAGTTCTGAGCGTATTCATACGAACTTGAATTACACGTAGAAACCTTATCCCAATTGATGGACCAGGTCATCATGCCACCTAAATTCGGATATCCAGAAGGATTATTTAATACATAAGTTCCGGGTTGCGGACCAAGTCCGCGAAGGTATTTAATTGCATTTTCTACCCCAGTTGTATTTACAAAACCGCCACCGGCAGCACTTGGACAAGCAGGTATACCAATTGCGACTTTATTTGAGGGTAATGCTTGAAAAAAACCACCTGCGGTAGAAAAACCTTGTAATAAAGCTTCTGTCATTGCCACAATAAAATCGGAAGTGCCTTGATTGTATATATTTCCGTCTATTCCATACATGCTTCCACTGTTATATAATTGAACATGAACATAACTTAATTCATTTCTAAAGGCGTTAATTAATGGTAAGTAACCACCCCAAATACCTCCAAATGCCGACATTCCGCCTTGAACATAAGCGGTCTCAGGAGCGAAAGTGAGCATCATATTGCTACTAAATGTTGTATAATAGTTGGTTCTAATTTGATTTATAGCAGCAATCAAATTGAGTACATCTGCAGCAATCGGATTTGCAATCGAACCACTTGCCAAAATTGAATTCCCATGTTCAATGTCGATATCAATGCCGTCAAATCCATAAGTTGTCAAAAGTGAACTCATCGAATTAACAAATAAATCACGATTGGTAGAATTGTTTAAAGAAATCGAAGTGTTAGCACCTCCAATACTCAAAAGCACTTTTTTTCCTTGACTTTGCAGCGTTTGAATTTGTGAGATAAAAGTAGATTGACTTACTCCATCAGGTGTGAAGTTCATATTCATATCCGAAGGAGAAGTCGGTTCCGCAAACGATACACATACTACGGAATACCTTGAGTCAATCTGATTTAATGGGATATACGGTGCGCTATTGTCATTCCAATTGTGCCAATAACCAATCAATACCGGATTTTGTGAATAAAGAATTGAACTAATAACGAAGCAAAAAACTATAAGAAGCACTTTTTTCATTTTAAAGAAATTTGGGTTAAGTACTATAAAAGTATCAAATCCAATTCAATAAAAAAAACCGAAACGAATTCCGGTTTTTAGGTAACTACTTCTTTTTCAATCTATTTTTAAATATTTTTTCAAATTTGGCAATTTTAGGCTGAATAACTAACTGACAATACTGTTGATTTTTATTGTTCTGGTAGTAATTCTGATGGTAAGCTTCTGCTTTGTAAAATTTAGTAAAAGGTTCTAGGGTTGTCACTATCGGATCGTCGTATACTTTTGCTTTTTTTAATGCTGCAATAATCGATTGTGCTGCTAATTTTTGTTCTTCATTTTTATAGAAAATCACCGAACGATATTGTGTTCCTTCGTCAGCACCTTGTTTGTTTAAAGTAGTTGGGTCATGAACGGTAAAAAAAACTTTAAAGATTTCATCCAAATTAGTGACAGTTTTATCATAGGTAATTTGAACAACTTCGGCATATCCTGTTCGTCCTGAAGAAACTTCTTCGTAACTTGGATTTACTGTTTTACCTCCTGCAAAGCCTGAAACCACCGATTGAACACCCATTAAGTTTTCGTAAACCGCTTCCACACACCAATAACAACCACCTCCAATGGTAATGGTTTTCAAATTGTTTTGCGAAGTTTCGTTTTTACTGTTTTTTTGGGCAAAAAGGGAGCATGTTGTCATGAGTACTATTAAATATATTGATTTCATTTTTTCGGATTATTTAGTGTCTGGTTCAAATTCTAAAGAAATAGCATTCATGCAATAACGTTTCCCTGTGGGTTCCGGACCGTCATCAAAAAGATGTCCAAGGTGACTATCACATCGTCCGCAAAGTGCTTCAATTCGCTGCATTCCATAAGAAGTATCATTTTTGAAAATGATACTCGATTTGTTTTCTTGTTCAAAAAAACTAGGCCATCCACAAGTGCTTATAAATTTCTGATTGGATCGGAACAGTTGATTCCCACAAACCGCACAGTAATACGTGCCTTTTGTTTCTGAGTTCCACAGTTTTCCTGTAAAAGCTGGTTCAGTATCTGCATTACGTGCTACAGCATACAAATCAGGGGATAGTACTTTTTTCCATTCTGCGTCAGAGACTAGAAGTTTCTTTTTGTCGGTTTTCGAGTAATAAGGATTGGTCATTGATTTGTTTTTGGTGGTTAGCTCTTGTTTTTTGTCTGATTTATTTTGAGCACAAGCTGTCAAGAAAATCGAGAACAGCAGTACCGTTAATAGCGACAAGACAATTGATTTTTTCATAGTGTATAATAGATTATTAATTGCTATGCAAATATATGCTGACGATGATTCTTCAAAATGTATTCTAATTTACAATTCAACTTAAATTAGACTAACATTAACAACCTCAATATGAAGTTTCATTTTCTAAATTTAATTCGATAAAGAAAAGCAACCCGTAAAACACTCGTTAAACTTATCACAATTCAATAAATCTAGCAAAACCACTTACTTTTTTTGTATTTTTGAACTCCATTAAAATCTATGAAAGAAGAAGAAGTTATTTTAGTCAACGAGTTGGACGAACCTATAGGTTTGATGCCAAAACTGGAAGCTCATGAGAAAGCCGTTTTGCATCGTGCGTTCTCCGTTTTTGTTTTGAATGACCAAAACGAAATACTGCTGCAACAAAGAGCACATCATAAATACCATTCTCCTTTGCTTTGGACAAATACTTGTTGTAGTCATCAAAGAAGTGGCGAATCCAATATCGAAGCTGGAAGCCGAAGATTGTATGAAGAAATGGGTTTCAAAACGGATTTAAAAGAATTGTTTCATTTTATTTATAAAGCTCCTTTTGATAACGGATTAACAGAACATGAACTAGATCATGTGATGATTGGTTATTTTAATGAAAATCCAACAATTAACCCAGAAGAAGTGGAAGCTTGGAAATGGATGAAAATTGAAGATATTAAAACAGATATGTCATTAAATCCAGCTGTATATACGGTTTGGTTTAAAATTATTTTTGACGAATTCTATCATTATATAGCAGATCATAAACTAGAATAAGATTCAAAATACATTATACCAATGAGAGTAACGATAAGTAGAAAAGCACATTTTAATGCCGCACATCGATTGTATCGAAAGGATTGGTCGGAAGAAAAGAACAATATGGTTTTCGGAAAGTGTAATAACCCAAACTTTCATGGACACAATTATGAATTAATAGTTAGCGTTACTGGAGAAATAGATCAAGAAACGGGTTATGTTTTGGATGTTAAAGTCTTAACTGATTTGGTTAAAGAAGAAGTTGAGAACCCGTTTGACCATAAAAATCTAAACCTGGATGTTCTTGAATTTAAAGATTTAAATCCAACTGCCGAAAATATTGTAGTTGTTATCTGGAATAAACTCAGAAATCGACTTGATTTGAAATTTGATTTAGAAGTCGTTTTGTTTGAAACTCCCCGTAATTTCGTAACCTACAGAGGAGAATAGTGGCGCTTAAAGTAGGGGATGTAGTCCCACATTTTATTTCACAAACAACTGATGGGAGTTTTTTCAACTCAACGGACTACATTGGTATAAAAACAATAGTAATCTACTTTTACCCTAAAGACAATACTAGAGTTTGTACTGTTCAAGCTTGTAGTTTTCGAGATCAATACGAAGATTTTAAAACTTTTGGTGCAGAAGTAATTGGAGTTAGTAGTGATAGTATTTTATCTCATCAAAAATTTGCAAAACAGTATCGATTGCCTTTTATATTATTGTCAGATTCAAAAAAACAATTGCGAAAATTATTCGGAGTTCCTACTGATTTATTAGGAATATTGCCAGGTCGGGTGACGTATGTAATTGATAATCATGGAATAATTCAATTGATTTTTGATAGTATGTCTGGTCCAATTCATATCAAAAAAGCACTAGATTGTATTAAGAAAATGAATGAAAACTCCTAGTAGGATGATAGCTTTTAGAGATTTATCGTACGATAACTGTTGAAGAACTGAGAAACGAAGTGTTAACCCAATTCTTTTTATAATTTTGCATACTAATTTATCATAAATGAAATTTTATCCCTTACAATTCCAACCCATCTTTAAAGAACGAATTTGGGGCGGAACCAAATTAAAAACACTTTTAAACAAACCCATTTCTTCTTCCATCACTGGCGAAAGTTGGGAGTTGTCAACAGTGGAAGGTGATGTTAGTATAATATCCAATGGTGAATTTGCAGGAAAATCACTTTTAGAGATCATCAATGCCTTTCCTATTGAAGTCCTTGGTACAAAAGTCTATCAAAATTTTGGAAAGCAATTTCCTTTATTATTTAAATATTTAGATGCTCGTGAAGACTTGTCTATTCAAGTACACCCCAACGATCAATTAGCAAAAGAGCGACACAATTCCTTTGGAAAAACAGAAATGTGGTATGTGATTCAAGCGGATGAAAATTCGAGTTTGATTGTTGGTTTTAAGGAAGATTCTAATGCGAAAGAGTATGTTGATAATCTTAAAAACAAAACGCTGCTTTCTATTTTAGATACCGTAAAAGTTCAAGTTGGAGATGTTTTCTTTTTAGATACAGGAACAGTTCATGCGATTGGTGCTGGATTATTAATTGCAGAAATCCAACAAACTTCAGATATTACGTATCGATTGTATGATTTTGACCGAGTAGATGCTCAAGGAAAAACTAGAGAATTGCATATTGAAATGGCTTTAGAGGCTATCCATTATAACAAAATTGAAGCTCAAAAAACCTATTCAAAAAAGGAAAACACTTCGAATACAATGGTAGATTGTAATTATTTTACGACCAATTTTATTCCGCTTCAAGATCAAATGACAATTCAAAAAGAAGGAACATCCTTTACAGTTTATATGTGTACGGAAGGCGATTTTTCAATCCATCTGAATGAAGCTATTTATACCTATAAAAAAGGCGATACGATATTAATACCTGCGGCAATTTCAAATTATACAATCAATGGGAATGCGTCTCTATTAGAAATTTATATTAAATAGTTTGTTATAGAAAAAATAGGTGTACTTTTGCCCGCGAATTAAAATTAAATAAATACCCATTATTATGGCAAATGTTAAGAATTTAAAAAAAGACATCAACTACGTTTTAGGAGATATAATTGAAGCAGTTTATTTATTTGAACTTTCTACTTCAGGGAAACCAACTCCAGAAACCAATGCATTAATAGATGAAGCTATTGCTTCGTTTGATAATTTAATTACAAAAGTAAATGCAAAGAAAGTTGAGAATAAAAAAGCTCATTTCAAACAGATTAACCAAGAATTAGAACAAGCTGCTAATCAATTGGTTGCTAAAATCAATGATTTGCAATAAAATATAGTTTTAAAAAAGTGTGATTTTATTTTGCATATTTAAAATTCACTTCTATATTTGCATTCGAAATACGTCGCCAGCGTAGCTCAGTTGGCTAGAGCAGCTGATTTGTAATCAGCAGGTCGTGGGTTCGAGTCCCTCCGCCGGCTCCAAAAACCATCACATTATTTGTGGTGGTTTTTTTATTAAAAAAAAGTCCCCAAGCTTTGATAAGATGGGGACTTTTACTTTTTGTATAAAAATTATCCTTTCAGCCAAGAATTCTTCAAATTAATCTTAGTGGTATCCGTAAATTCATAACCTGTTGCATTTTCAGAAGGCATTTTTATTTTACCAGTCAATATAAGTTCTTTACCATTGCGATTAACTTTAACCGTAATTGCTTCATCACTTTTCCATAATTGACTTGAAGTAATTAAGTCGTAAATGTTGTCAAGGGTATATTTTGTAGTATTTATTTCAGTTAAAATATCCCCTCCTTGAATTCCTAATTCCGTATAAAACTCATTGAGTTGATCAGAAGGCAGTACAATAATTTCTTTGGTTTGCTGATTTACAGTGATTGTAGGAACTTGACCTTTTAGAAATGGATTTCCAAATGACTGAATTATTTTTTTTGTAACCCCCATTTTTCCTAGAAATATATCATAAGGAATTGGAGTTGAATCAGATACATAAGTAGTTAAAAACTGACCAACTTCGGGGTAGGTTAACGAAGTAATTTTAGAGAATAGTTCATCATCATTGAAGGCTTTATTAACGCCATATTCATTAGATAATTTTTGCATTAAATCTAAGATACCACGTGTTCCATTGCTTTTTTCTCGGATAATGATATCGATACACATGCCTATCAATGCGCCTTTTTCATAAACATTCAAATATTGATCTTTGTAAGGTTTTGTCAATACATTGGCACTCATTTTTGTAAATGGCATCGTATCATCCATATTGTTTGCATTGGTAATCTTGCTTGCCATTCTAAAATAAAAATCATCTTCTGAAATAAGTCCTTGATTAATTTGAAAGAGATTGGCAAAATATTCTGTTACACCTTCATACATCCAAAGGTGCTCTGACATTTTAGGATTGGTATAATCAAAATTTTGAATTTCTTTAGAATGAATTGTTAGTGGCGTTACAATATGGAAAAACTCGTGAGAAACCACATCTTTCAATTGTTCTCCTAATTCGTCAATTCCCATTGCTTCTGGCATAACAACAGTAGTGGCAGTAGGATGTTCAAGTGCTCCAAAACCATGAGCATCATTTTCTTTTTGCATATCAGACAAATACACGAGAATGCTATATTTCTTGGTGCTATTAAATTTGCCTAAGAAATTTTTCTGAGCCGTCATCATGGTTTTCATTGCAGGTGTTATTCCTTCGGCAGTATGTGTTCCATTGGGAGAATATACAGCAATTTGAATTAGCATGTCATTGATAGTAAAGGTAGTATAATCAGGTTTGTTATACATAATTGGGTTTTCTACCAATTCAGCGTATCGGGCAACTATAAAAACATCATTCGTGTTACTCGCATCGGTATCCGTCAAAGATGTAGCGCCCCATAGTGTCTCAGGATGTAATACCGTTAATTTGTAGGTAGTATCACTAAAACCTTCAAAGTAGCCTACAAAACAATGCGTGTTCAATAGAAAGTTTTTTCCTTCTTCGATATTGCTTCCTACAGGTGAAAAAATTTCGTGAGTAGATTCTATATCATAGGTGTCGTTTACTTGATAGGATATAGATCCTATTTTGCTTGCGTCACTAATTTTCCATGAATTGTCATCAATTTTTGTTGCAGATAAATAGGCTCCAATTTTATCATAGACTTTAAAATTTTCTATATAAAGACCAAAATTGTCTGTAGAATAGGTGCCTGGAACAGTTTTAGGAAAATGATAAATAATTTCAGAAGACTTTATTTTTGGTGGAGAAACAGTAACAGTAACTTTGTCGTTATCAACTGTTTTTAAGTTGATTGTGACTTGAACTTGGTCTTTAGATTGAGCATAAACATTGATTTGTGTGATGCATAATATAACAATCAATGTTAAAAATATTTTTTTCATAAGTGGTATCTTGATTTTTTTTAAGGAGTGCCAAATGTATAAAATAGTTTCACATTCGCATTTTTATTTATATAAGTTTTAAGAAAGTAAGAGAAGAAGATTTTAAGTGTTTTGAATTAATTGAGCAAAAAAAAACTCTTGCTGAACAAGAGTTACTGTTTTAATCTAATGGTACTAAACCATAAACTGTGTAAGTAGAAAAATAATGGGGTTTTAAAACCCCATTATTTTTTTGTTTAATTTTAAATTTTACACAGTCTTATGAAAAAAGAAGATTTATTATCAGATGATTTTTTGA
>CANHMG010000075.1 GCA_947461795.1 Flavobacteriaceae bacterium
CTACACCAAATTCGAAGGGGAAACCGGAAAAATCAGAACTTCTAAAGAGCAAGCAGAATACTTAGCTGAATTGGCAGCAAAATATCCAATCATTTCTATCGAAGACGGAATGCAAGAAGACGATTGGGACGGTTGGAAATACTTGACCGAATTGATTGGAAACAAAACCCAATTGGTTGGCGATGATTTATTCGTAACCAATGTGGAGAGACTTTCAACAGGAATCGAAAAAGGAATTGCGAATTCAATCCTGGTAAAAGTAAACCAAATCGGAACCCTGACCGAAACCATTGCAGCGGTAGATATGGCACATCGCGCGGGTTATACTTCCGTAATGTCGCACCGTTCAGGAGAAACCGAAGACAATACGATTGCCGATTTAGCAGTAGCATTAAATTGCGGTCAAATCAAAACAGGTTCGGCATCGCGCTCAGATCGAATGTCAAAATACAACCAATTATTGCGCATCGAGGAGGAATTAGGCGACACCGCTTATTTCCCTGGAATGAAAGCGTTTAAATAAAATTTAATATTTTAAAATTAAAACCTGATTGGGAAACTAGTCAGGTTTTTTTGTAAATTGTTAGAACTAAGGGAAGCGATAAATGAAGTTGTTTTTGCTGCTAAATGCGGTTGTTTTTTTTCGCATATTCATTATTACAAACAAGCATACTTTTGGTCAATGAATGATTGGCAATAAATAGTAGAATTGGTAAAAACGGTCCGAAGTCTAGTGACTTAGAGATCTTTTTTGTCTTTTATACATTTATTAACAAATTCGTTGCAAAATTCATTTTTTAATTCATTTCAATTTCCCTAGATTTGTTAAATTATTATTTCAAAGTTAAAATTCCCTTATTTATATGTCAAAGACAGCCATTTTAGAACTAGACGGAAAGAAGTATGAGTTTCCCGTAATCGTTGGAAGCGAAAACGAAGTCGGAATCGATATCAATAAATTGCGTGATTTGTCGGGTGCGATTACGATGGATCCTGGTTATAAAAACTCTGGTTCATGTACAAGTGAAATCACTTTTCTCGACGGTGAAGAAGGAATTCTCCGGTACCGCGGTTACGCTATCGAAGACTTGGCTGACAAAGCAGATTTCTTAGAAGTAGCTTATTTGGTGATATTTGGTGAATTGCCAACCAAGGAACAATTAGCTCAATTTGAAACCGATATTCGTAAATATACCTTAGTCAATGAGGAAATGAAAAACATCATTGATGGGTTTCCGAAAACAGCACACCCAATGGGCGTTTTGTCATCTTTGACAAGTGCATTAACCGCTTTCAACCCGAAAGTAGTGAATGTAGATAACGAAAAAGAAATGTACGAAGCGGTATGCAAAACCATGGGTAAATTCCTTGTTATTGCCACTTGGACGTACAGAAAGATGATGGGTTATCCTTTGAATTATTACGACAATACAAAAGGGTATGTCGAAAACTTCATGCACTTGATGTTTGAGTTGCCTACAGGACCATACACTGCCAATAAAACAGTCATTGATGCCTTAGATAAATTGTTTATTTTGCATGCGGATCACGAGCAAAACTGCTCAACATCGACTGTTAGAATTGTAGGTTCTTCACATGCAGGTTTGTTCGCTTCTATTTCTGCTGGGGTTTCAGCTCTTTGGGGACCATTACACGGAGGGGCAAATCAAGCGGTGTTGGAAATGTTGGAAGAAATCCACAAAAATGGTGGCGATGCCGACAAATATATGGCAAAAGCCAAAGACAAAGAAGATCCATTCCGTTTGATGGGATTCGGACATAGAGTATATAAAAACTTCGACCCAAGAGCGCGGATCATTAAAAAAGCAGCGGATGAAGTACTCAATACGTTGGGTGTTGACGATCCAATTCTGGATATTGCTAAAAAGTTAGAAGCTGCCGCTTTGGTAGATGAATATTTTGTTTCTCGTAAATTATATCCAAACGTCGATTTCTATTCGGGAATCATCTACAGAGCACTTGGAATTCCAACGGATATGTTTACGGTTATGTTTGCTATTGGTCGTTTGCCAGGTTGGATCGCACAGTGGAAAGAAATGCGCATCAACAAAGAACCAATCGGAAGACCTCGTCAAATATATGTGGGTCATCCATTGCGAGATTTTAAAGCTATGGATAAGAGATAGATTCAGATTGATTTATATTCAAGCCTCCTTTTTGGGGGCTTTTTTATGGAATAACTATTTTAGAATGATAATTTTTAGATTACTTTAATAATCAACCCGCTTTCTATATCTTTGTCTCAAGTCAAAATCAATTTATGTTACCAATCCATGTTTCCAACGAATCTTCCCGACTGCGAGCAGTCGTGCTAGGTTCAGCCCTTAGTAATGGTCCGACGCCAACCGCAGAAGAAGCCTATGATCCGAAATCTTTAGAACATATATTGTCGGGAACGTATCCTACAGAAGCAGATATGATCGCCGAAATGGAAGGCTTCAATCAAGTGTTTCAAAAATATGACGTCAAAGTCTATCGCCCAGAAATGATTGAAAACTACAATCAAATTTTTACCCGAGATATAGGTTTCGTAATCGAAGACACCTTTATCAAAGCCAATATTCTTCCAGATCGCGAACGTGAATTGGATGCCATTCAATACATCATCGATCAAATCAATCCCCAAAAAGTAGTACGTCCGCCAGAAAATGTGCATATAGAAGGCGGCGATGTGATCTTGTGGAACGACTATATTTTTATCGGAACTTATAAAGGTAGCGACTACAAAGACTATATTACAGCGCGCACCAATATGGAAGGCGTGAACTATATCAAACAATTATTTCCAAACAAAATCGTCAAGGAATTCGACTTGGTCAAATCTAAAATCGAAGCCAGAGACAACGCCTTGCACTTAGATTGTTGTTTTCAGCCTGTCGGAGTAAATAAAGGAATCATCTACAAAAGCGGCTTCCGCGAAGAAGCAGATTATATGTATTTAGTGAAACTTTTCGGTAAAGAAAACTTGTTTCACATTACGAGAGATGAGATGTACGAGATGAATTCCAACATTTTCTCCATCACGCCAGACGTTGTGGTTTCTGAAAAAAGCTTTACAAGATTGAATACTTGGTTGCGTGACAACGGATTTACCGTAGAAGAAATCTCGTACGCTGAAATTGCCAAACAAGAAGGACTGTTGCGTTGTTCTACGCTGCCTTTGATAAGAAATTAATTCTTGTTGTCGGTTGTCAGTTTTGAGTTATCAGTTTTGCACATAGGAATAAATATATTACAAGCCAAAAAAAATTAAGATATGAGCAGTTATAAAGATTTAGACATTTACAAAATTGGATTAGATTTATTTTATCAAACACATCCGGCATCTTTGAAATTACCAAAACACGAAATGTATGAACTAGGAAGCCAATTGAGGAGAGCCTCAGACTCGATCATTTCGAATATTGTTGAAGGATATGGACGAAAAAGATACAAAGCAGATTTCATTAGGTTCTTGATATTCTCTCATTCGAGTTGTCTAGAAACAATCAATCATTTAGAGAAATTAGGACATCTCTATCCTGATGAAAATGACATTTTTCCTAATCTTTGTGAGCAGTATGATAAACTAGGAGGCAAAATTTATACTTTTATTAAATATGTCGAGCAAAACTGGAAAAACTAATTTTGCACCCGACACCCGACACCCGACAACTGATAACCGATAACATGAAACAAACCACCAATTCCATTCTCATGATTCGCCCAGTAGCGTTTCGAATGAACGAGCAAACTGCAATCAACAACTATTACCAAAAAGTGTTAGAGGGTTTATCTTCTGAAACTGTCAATGCCAAAGCGCAAGAGGAGTTTGATGCTTTTGTCACAAAATTACGCATGGTTGGTGTAAATGTAATTGTGGTAGAAGACACCAAAACACCCGATACGCCCGACTCAATTTTCCCAAACAATTGGATCTCTTTTCACGAGAGTGGTGATGTTGCGTTGTATCCAATGTTTGCCGAAAACCGCCGTCACGAAAGACGCGAAGATGTATTAGATATTTTGGAAGATCAAGGTTTTGTCATCAACGAAATCATGGATTATACCTCCGCGGAAGAAGATGGTTATTTCCTAGAAGGAACGGGAAGTATTCTTCTAGATCGTGAAAATGACAAAGCCTATTGCGCTTTATCACCACGTGCGGATGAAGAATTATTCATCGAATTCTGCGAAGATTTCGAATACACGCCAGTCATTTTTGAAGCGTTTCAGACAGTCAATGGCGAACGAAAACTCATTTATCATACCAACGTCATGATGTGTTTAGGCGAAACCTTTGCCGTGATTTGCGCGGATTGTATCGACGACAAAAAAGAGCGCAAAATGGTTTTGGAAAGTTTACGTGGCGATGAAAAAGAAGTGATTTTAATCACCGAAGACCAAGTCAATAATTTCGCAGGCAACATGCTTGAAGTGAAAGGTTCGGATGACCGCAGGTATTTAGTGATGAGCAAATCGGCGCACCAAAGTTTGACGAAAAAACAAATTGCACAACTAGAAGAACACGTTACCATCTTAAGTTCGAGCCTCGACACGATTGAAGCTTGCGGTGGCGGAAGCGCACGTTGTATGATGGCAGAAGTTTTTCTCCCGAAGGAGTAAAGAAAATCTCGCTAAGACGCAAAGCCGCAAATAAAAAGTCTAGTAATCTCTTTGCGTCTCTGCGTCTTTGCGAGAAATATTTTTTTATTACAACTTATCAAAAACATAGCCCGCTTTCGTCGCACCCCAAACTTGTTTTCCATCTTTGTCAAATCCTTGATCCCAAGACAAAATTTGCGTTGGTGTCACCGTTACTTTAGACGAAGCATAACTCGCACCGCGCAATTCACTTGGACAGGTTTTCTCTCCCGTACTTCCTACGAATTTATTTTTTTCGATGCGATGTAAAACCACACCGCAGCCAGGTTTCAAATCGATGTCGTTTTCAGAAAGCGCATCAAAAGCTTCCGGAGTGGCCCATTTTCCAATCCAGTCTTTTTCGTTTTTTAAGGTGTGAATTTCGCTGATAAATTCGTTTTCACCGCGTTGAGACACTTTGTAAATACGCACGCGATACGGCTTGTCTTGTTTTTTAAACAAAGCTTGTTCAACATATAAATAATGTCCTTTATTTTTCCATATGGGAACCATTCGCAATGAAATATTAAAGTAACTCGTGTCCTTTACAGATTGCTTTTCCGAAGAATAAGAACCTTGCATTATTGTAAGCAATTCTTTCAAATTGTATTCGCTTTTAGAAGCTGCATTTTGACCTGATTTGCAACTTGAAATGGCAATTCCTACTATTGCCAAGAGGAATAATTTTTTCATAAAAAAGATAGATTTATTTAAGTGTTGTTTTCATTAACAAAGATAAAATTTCAGAAAATATAACGGTTAGTTTGCTGTTAAAACTTCTGTGATCATTCATCAGCGTTTCCTTTTTTGTATTTTTGTCCTATGAAAAATAAAAAAACCTTGGTTTTAGGAGCCTCCACAAAACCCGATCGCTACGCCTATAAAGCGATTTCAATGCTTACAGAGAAAGGACATTCCGTTCTTGCCATCGGACAAAATGCGGGCGAAGTCGCTGGAATTAAAATTCAAACCAAAGCCATTCCATTAAAAAATATCGATACCGTAACGCTTTATCTCAATGCGGCTCGTCAGCGAGATTATTACAATTATATCGTAGAAGCAAAACCTAAACGTGTGATTTTTAATCCAGGCACCGAAAATCCTGAGTTTTATCAATTACTACAATTGAATGCCATAAAAGTAGAAGTAGCGTGCACGTTGGTTTTGTTGACAACCAATCAATATTAATTTTAGGAGCTTATTCCCGCTATACGCTGCAATCTTTTTTGTTTTGGAAAACCCCTCGACTGCGCTCGGGGTGACAAAACAAAAAAGGATTTCCGCTTCTATCGGGGCTAGGACTTTTACTCAATATCAAAATTTCGTTTGAGAAGTCGCTGGTTTACTAATCAACAACAATCCTAAAAAGGTTATCAATCCGTTGAGGATAATGAGTTCATTATCGATGACATAATCTCCCAAAAGTGCTGCCGAATTTTTACTGATTAAAAAACAAATTGCTGGCGACAACAAGCAAATAAAAGGAACCCACTTGTCATGAACAGTCTTCGATTTCATGAACAATCCAAAAGCATACAATCCTAAAAGCGGTCCGTAGGTATAGGATGCAATTTTGAAAATCATACTAACGACCGAAGCATCATTGATGGCATTAAAGATAACAATCACGATAAACATCAAGAATGAAAAGGCAATATGAACAAAATGTCGGGTTCTAACGATGTTGGGTTTGTTCGCATTTTCGCTTTTGTCCATTCCTAAAAAATCAACACAAAACGAAGTGGTTAATGCGGTCAAGGCGCTATCTGTAGTAGCAAAAGTAGCAGCCGTTAAGCCAAGTAAGAAAACTACAGACGGAATGATTGTTAAATGATGAAAGGCAATTTCAGGGAAAAGCAAATCTGTTCGTGGTTTTCCAGTGATCAAATCGGTTGGCACTTCAATATTATTTTGACTCGCATAAATATAAAGTAAGGCACCTACACTTAAAAAGAAAATATTGATCAAAACAAAAATTCCGGTAAACGTAAACATGTTTTTTTGAGCATCTTCAATGTTGGCACAACTTAGATTTTTCTGCATCAAATCTTGGTCTAAGCCTACCATAGCAATCGTTACGAAAATTCCGCCAAGAATTTGTTTGGCGACAAAAGTTCCTTTGAGATAATCTTCATAGAAAAATACTTTAGAGTAATTGCTGTTTTTTACTTGCTCGAAAGCTTCAATAAAGGATAAATTTAAACTAGAACAGATAAAGAAAATCGTTAAAAAAACAGAGGAAACAAGGAAAAATGTTTGCAAAGTATCCGTGATGATGATGGTTTTTAAACCACCGCGATACGTATAAGCGAAAATTAAAGCCAACGAAATTAGAACTGTCAATGCAAAGGGAATGTGATAGAAGTCAAATACGTATCGTTGTAATACAATCACCACCAAATACAACCGAAAAGACGAACCAATTGTTCTACTCAATAAGAATATAAAAGCCGCAGTTTTGTAGCTTACGGTGCCTAATCGTTGCTCAATATAACTGTAGATTGAAGTCAAATTCATTCGATAATACAAAGGCAACAATACTTTGGCAATGATGATAAATCCAATTGCATTTCCTAAAACAAACTGAAAGTATTTGAATTGATTTTCTGGGTTTCCCACTTCGCCAGGAACCGAAATAAAAGTCACGCCAGATAATGCAGTTCCAATCATTCCAAACGCCACTAAATACCATTTTGAATTTTTATTGGCTTTAAAAAAAGCATCATTGCCGCTATTTTTTTTGCTGGTGTAATGCGAAATAATGAATAGCAGACCGAAGTAAACAATGATAAGCGATAGGATTGCGAATGGAGTCATAGATTGAATTTTATGAAGCCAAATTACACAAATTATCTTCAAATTTTCAAATTATCTAATTTTCAAATTGACTATCTTTACGCTCATGGAATTTTCATCAAAATTATTAGAAAAAGCAGTCAATGAAATGGCACAATTGCCAGGGATTGGGAAACGAACTGCTTTGCGTTTGGTATTGCATTTATTAAAACAGCCCATAGAGCAAACACGTTTTCTTTCTGAATCTTTAACTTCAATGCGTGAAGAGGTTAAATTTTGCAGCAGTTGTCATAATATTTCAGACGTTGAAATTTGTGAAATCTGCTCCAATCTCAATCGAAATCACAAAATCATTTGTGTTGTAGAAGATATTAGGGATGTAATGGCAATTGAAAACACCCAACAATTTAAAGGAATTTATCATGTTTTGGGAGGTAAAATTTCTCCAATTGATGGTGTAGGTCCGAGTCAATTAAACATCACTACTCTAGTAGAAAAAGTAAAAACGGGAAAAATTGAAGAATTAATTTTTGCGTTAAGTTCAACAATGGAGGGAGATACCACCAATTTTTTCATCTATAAACAAATTAAAGAGTATAATATAATTGCTTCTACAATTGCACGAGGCATAGCCGTTGGAGATGAATTAGAATACGCTGATGAAGTCACTTTAGGGCGTAGTATTTTGCAACGAATTCCATTAGAAATTTCATTCAAAAACAATTAAGTATTTTGTTGAGGTTCTTTTTTGTTTTTCTAAATGAAAAACTATCTTTGTTTGCAAAATTTTTTAAAAAAATGAATAAAAATATATTGTATATTTTAGTTTGTATTGGACTAATTTTTACCTCTTGTGTTCCAATTAAAGACTTGGTATATTTACAAAACAAAGATAATTCTGATGTTTCTACTGCTGTAAATTCTATAAATGCAAAGCCTTATCGACTTCAAATCAATGATGTAATTAGTATTTCGATAAAAGCAAATGACCCTAAATTGGTGCAAATATTTTCGTCGTCAAACCAACAAAACGAAATAGGTAAAAATGATGTGTCGCTATATTTTGATGGTTTTACTGTTAATGATCATGGAAATATTAGAATGCCAGTATTAGAAGAATTAAATGTTGTTGGATTTACTTTGGAAGAAGTTAGGCTTCAAATAGAAAAAAGATTAATGGAAGAATATTTCAACAAAGAAGCCAGTATATTCGTGACGGTTAAATTAGCTGGTTTGCGCTATACTGTTAATGGTGAGATAACTTCTCCAGGTACTAAAATACTCTATCAAGAAAAATTAACTATACTTGAAGCTGTTGCAAATTCTGGAGATATAACAATAACTGGTGATCGTAAAAATGTAACAGTTCTACGTCAAACTCCATCTGGTACTGAAATGCATAGCATAGATTTAACAGATATAAAAGCGATGCAATCTCCCTATTATTATATACAAGCAAATGATTATATTTATATTAAACCATTAAAACAAAAATCTTGGGGAACAGGGAGAACAGGTATAGAATCGTTAACTACTATTATAACGCTTTTGACATTGGTTACTACCACATTCTTACTTTTAAAAAAATAATAAAGGAATGATTGATACAAAAGATTTTTCGTTTTTTGAAGGCCAGACAAACTTCGATTTTAAGGGCTTTTTAATAAAAATTACAAGTTATTGGAAGTGGTTTTTATTAAGTTTGATCATCACTTTTACTATTGCACACCAAGTGAATGTAAGAAAAGAAAAGGTGTATGAGATGGAAACCTCTATTGCTATAAAGGAAGAAAACAACCCGTTTTTTTCGTCTACTACAAGCTTGGTTTTTAATTGGGGAGGAACATCAGATCAAGTTCAAAACATTTCTAATACATTAAAATCAAGATCTCATAACGAATTAGTAGTTGAAAAATTAGATTATTATGTTGATTATTTTCAAAAAGGGAAATATAATTTTCAAGATGTTTATGGGAGAATTCCTTTTTATGTCTCTTTTGAAAACAATAGTCAACAGCTTTTTAATACTTTAATTAATGTCAAATTCATTAGTGAATCAGAATATGAATTAAGACTAACATTCGATGGAAAAAGTGCGCCGTTAGTAAATTATTCAGACAACAGTAAAAGTGAAATACCAGTAGTTCCTGGAGAATTTGTAAAAAGATATAAAATAGGACAGCAAATAAAACTTCCTTTTTTAAATATTAAACTTGAACTAAGTCCAAATCCAGGTATATATAAAGGGAATGAATATTATTTCCGTTTCAACGAATTTAATGATATTGTAGCGAAATATCAAGGTATTAAAGTTGAAATTGATCCTAAAGCACCTTCCATTTTAAGGTTAAATTTACAAGGCACAAATAAAGCTAGAATGGTAGATTATTTAAATGCCACAGTAAAAATGCTAATTAGTGTTCAGTTGGAAAGGAAAAATCAGTTTGCTACGAATACTATTGCTTTTATTGATAGTACTTTAATTTCGATGGGTAAACAACTCAAAGAAACAGGAGATGTTCTTAAAGCTTTTAATCAAAATAAAAACATTATTGCAATTCAAGATGAAGGTTCTTCAATATCCAATCAATTGCTAGGTTTTGAAGTTCAAAAGGATGCTATTTCAAGGAAAATCACCTATTACAATACGTTAAAGGCCTATTTAAAAAACAGCCTAGATTATTCTAAGCTTCCAGCACCTTCAGTAGCGGGTATTGATGATCCAAATATATTAATTAACGTTTCTAAATTAATAGAATTTTCTACAAAAAGATCTGAGCTAGCCTATTCCGTTAAAAGTGATAAAATCTTCAAAGATTTTGATATTCAAATGGAATCGATAAAAAGAGTTTTGTTAGAGAATATAAATTCGGCTAGTATTTCTTTAAAATACGATTTGAATTTAGTTAGTAACAAAATTAACGGATTAGAAAATAATATTAAAAAACTTCCAGAAGACAAGCAGGAATATTTAAAAATTGTTCGAAAATATGATTTAAGTGACAATATATACAATACATTTCTAGAAAAAAGGAATGAAGCTGAAATTGTTAAAGCTGCCAATTTATCGGATATTCATTTTATCGATCCAGCTAAAGATACTGGCGGAGGATTAATTGGACCTAATACTAGTGTAAACTATGTATTGGCTATCTTTCTAGGGTTGTTAATTCCTTTAATAATTATTTTCATTTTATTTTTCTTAGAAAATTCTATTCTGAATACGGAAGACATTACTAAGCTTACCAATATTCCGTTGATAGGGGTAGTGGGAGTTAAGCATTCGAATACTAATTTATCTGTTTTTGAAAGACCTAAATCGGCTTTGTCCGAATCTTTTAGAACGATACGATCCTCACTTCAGTTTTTGTATAAGAAATACGACATTTCCGGATCAAAAACACTGATGTTAACATCCTCAATAAGTGGTGAAGGAAAAACATTTTGCTCTTTAAATTTAGCTACTGTTTTTGCAATGAGTGAAAAGAAAACTGTCATTGTTGGAATGGACTTAAGAAAACCAAGGATTTTTGAAGATTTCAATATTAAAAACGAAATTGGAGTTGTAAATTATTTAATTGGTCAAAAAAACATTGATGAAGTAATTCAAAAAACACATATTCCTTTCTTGGATGTAATAACATCAGGGCCAATTCCACCTAATCCATCTGAAATAATTATTGGTGAAAGTATGAGAGAATTTATGCGTTTACTGAAAACGCGCTATGATTATATAATATTGGATACACCGCCTGTAGGTTTAGTTTCAGATGCTATCGAATTAGCAGAATATGCGGATCTTACGCTTTATATTATGCGTCAAAATTATACTAAAAAGGACATGATTACCTTATTGAATAATAGACTCAAAAGAGGGGAATTAGACAATATTAGTGTAATTTTTAATGGTTTTGAGAATAAGGCAAAATACGGAACAGGTTATGGTTATGGCTATGGTTACGGTTATGGCTATGGCTATGGTAATTATGGAAATGGGTATCATGAAAATGACAAGCCTAAAAATCTTTTCGAAAAAATTAAAGCTTTTTTTAGTAAAATATAATCAATAAGCACCCTAATTTTCAATGACAAATTCTAATTTATATAAAATTCTTATCACTGGAGGTGCTGGTTTTATAGGCTCTAATTTATGTGAATATTTTATAGAGAAAGGACATCAAGTTGTGTGTTTAGATAATTTTGCTACGGGTCATCGTCATAATTTGAGTCAAATTATGCATCATCCTAATTTCAAACTAATAGAAGGTGATATTCGAAATTTAAAAGATTGTCAAAATGCGGTTTTGGGTTGTGATTATGTTTTGCATCAAGCTGCTTTAGGATCGGTACCTCGATCTATTAATGATCCAATTACAACCAATGAAGTAAATATTTCTGGATTTTTAAATATGTTAATTGCTTCTAGAGATGCTAAAGTCAAAAGATTTGTTTATGCGGCAAGTTCTTCTACATACGGTGATTCTGTATCACTTCCAAAAGTGGAAGATAGTATTGGGAAACCTTTATCACCATATGCAATTACCAAATATGTTAATGAATTGTATGCAAATATCTTTAGTACAACGTACGGTTTAGAAACAATTGGATTGCGTTATTTCAATGTTTTTGGAAGAAAACAGGATCCAAATGGTGCCTATGCTGCAGTAATACCAAAATTTGTAATGCAACTGATGAATCATGAAAGTCCAATTATTAATGGCGATGGAAATTATTCTAGAGACTTTACTTACATAGATAATATCATTCAAATAAATGAATTAGCAATGCTGACTAATAATCAGGAAGCGATAAATACAGTCTATAATGCTGCATTTGGAGATAGAACGACTTTGAATGATTTGGTTCGTTTCTTAAAGGAATCTTTAACCGATTTAGATTCTTCAATAAGTAGCATCCCCATTATACATGGTCCAAATAGAATAGGAGATATTCCACATTCGTTGGCAAGTATTTCAAAAGCACAAAATTTATTAGGATATTCTCCTAAATTTTCCATGCAAAGTGGTTTAAAAGAAGCCGTAAAATGGTATTGGGATAATTTAAAATAAGATACAAATTAATTCAAGTATAATGAAAATAGCAGTTGTAGGTTTAGGATATGTTGGATTGCCATTGGCTAGACTATTTGCTACAAAATATTCTGTAGTAGGATTTGATATCAATCAAAAAAGAGTTGATGAATTAAATTCAGGAATAGATTGTACCCTTGAAATAGAACAAAATCTTTTAGAATCAGTACTTTTAAAAAAACCAACAAATAATGCCATTGGTTTGCTTTGTTCTACGGATTTAGAAGACATTAAGGATTGCAATTATTATATCGTAACAGTTCCAACACCCGTTGATAAGAACAACAGACCCGATTTAACCCCTTTATATAAATCAAGTGAAACAGTTGGGAAAGTATTAAAAAAAGGAGATATTGTTATCTACGAATCTACCGTATATCCGGGAGTTACAGAAGACGAATGCGTTCCTGTTCTTGAAAAGATTAGTGGTTTAAAATTTAATGTAGATTTCTATGCAGGATATTCTCCAGAACGAATTAATCCTGGTGATAAATTGCATACAGTTGATAAAATATTGAAAGTTACTGCAGGTTCAACTCCAGAGATTGGAATAAAAGTAAACA
>CANHMG010000076.1 GCA_947461795.1 Flavobacteriaceae bacterium
AAAAGAAATCAAAAGAAAATTTTAAAACGCAATGGCAAATTGTACGAAAAATTTTCTGATCATATCGGGCTGATTCCACTAGTTATAATCTCTCCAGCCGATCGTGATTTGATTGTAGAAGGAAGTGAAACGCGTCGTAAGTTTATGGACACAGTCATTTCACAGTCTGATGCTATTTATTTACAACATTTAATTCAATATCAAAAAACGCTTCAACAACGCAATGCATTATTGAAATATTTTGCATTAAACCATGTATTCGAAAACGAAACCTTATCTATATATAACGAACAACTGCATCGTTTAGGGCATGCTATTTTTGAAAAACGAACTCAGTTTTTAGTGGAGTTCATCCCTATATTCAATCACCACCATCAAGCAATTACTGGCGCTGAAGAAACAGTACAATTGGTTTATGAAAGTCAATTGCATGAAAAAGAACTTCAACAATTATTAGAAGAAAATATTTCTAAAGATCGACTATTAAACTATACTTCAGTTGGAATTCATAAAGATGATTTGTCTTTTGAAATAGATCATTATCCCATTAAAAAGTTTGGTTCACAAGGACAGCAGAAAACATTTTTGATCGCCTTAAAACTTGCACAATTCGAATTTATCAAAAAACAATGTGGGGAAAAACCGATTCTTTTGTTTGATGACATTTTCGACAAACTGGATGAATTCCGTGTAAGCAAAATAGTAGCGATGGTAAATAATGATGAATTTGGTCAGCTTTTTATCTCAGACACGCATCCGGATAGAACAGAAAAAATTTTGAAAACAACACATCAAAGCTATAAAATATTCCACCTTTAATTTAAAAGCGTATTTGTTTTTTAGGAACTATTAATTAACTAATTTTGCCCATATAAAAAATAAATAATGAGAATAAAATACCACCTTCTCGTACTTCTCAGTTTTATACTAGTTTCCTGCAATGGTCAAAAAAATGACGCCTATGAAAATAGTAGTGCCCAAGTTTTTGCTGAAAAAATAAAAACAACGCCAAACCCTCAAATCATTGATGTTCGCTCTCCTGAGGAATATGCAAGTCAACATCTTGACAATGCAAAAAACATCAATTGGAATGGAGATGAATTTGAAACTAAAGTAGCGCTACTCGATAAAAAACAACCCGTTTTTGTCTATTGCATGGTGGGAGGTAGAAGCAAAAAAGCTTCGGACAAATTGGTTGCAATGGGTTTTAGTAAAGTCTATGATTTACAGGGCGGTATCATGAAATGGAATGCGGCGGGACTTTCTAAACCAAGTGATAAAATCATCGGAATGTGTTCCCAAGAATATGGAGATTTATTAAAATCCAAACCAAAAATCATTATTAATTTTTATGCCGATTGGTGCGAACCATGCAAAAAAATGAAACCGTATATTCTGCAAATGCAAACCGATTTAAAAGATAAAATTACCCTAATTCGATTGAACGCGGACGAGAATAAAACACTTATTTCCGATTTAAAAATTGATGAACTCCCTGCTATTTTAATGTATGAAAATGCTGAATTGAAATGGAAACACCTCGGATTTATCAGCGAAGAAGATTTAAAAAAACAACTACAATAATTCGAAATGCTTTCTAAAGAAACCCTGCTTTTTCTTGAAGATTTAAAAGCGAATAACAACCGAGATTGGTTTTTAGCGAACAAAAAAAGATACGAATCTTATAAAAAAGAGTATCATCAACTCATTGCGGATCTATTAGAAGTAATGAAACCTCAAGATGCTTCTTTAGAAATGCTTGAAATAAAAAATTGTACATTCAGAATCAATAGAGATATACGTTTTTCTAAAGATAAATCTCCTTATAAAACGCATATGGGAATTTGGTTGCGCTCAGGTTCATTAAGCTCGGAAGCTCCAGGGTATTATGTACATATAGAAAAAGATGCTTCTTTTGTTGGTGGTGGATTGTATTGCCCAATGCCAGATCAAATTCAAAAAATAAGAAAAGAAATCAATTTTTTTCATGAAGATTTAGAAGCTATTTTAAAGGATAAATCGTTTCAATCTGTCTATGGTGAATTGAATAGAAATGAAAATTCAACCCTAAAAAACCCTCCAAAAGGCTACGATAAAGAAAACCCTGCTATAGAATATCTCAAATTAAAAAGTTATACCGCTACTCAAAAAATTGCTACCTCAGAATTGTCTAAAAACGATTTTGTAACACAAATTAGCCAAAAACTAATCGCTTTAAAACCTTTGAATGATTTTATTAATCGTGCTTTAACCTCTGAAGATTAATGGAAAATAAAAAAAGAAAAATACTTTTCCTAGGAGAAACCTATAGAGCCGATGCCATCACCTGGATTAATGGGCTTAGAGAGTTTGGTGATTTTGAAATTGAAACTTGGGAATTAAAATCTTCTAGTTCAGGCCCATTCAATCGCATTGCTCGTTTGATAGAATATTGCGGTGCCGTTTTTAATATAAAAAAACTAATTCAAACCTATCAACCGGACATGGTGATTGCTGAGAGAACAACTAGTTATGGTTTTCTTGCTGCTTTATCGGGTGTTCAGCCTTCTGCCATCGCTCAACAAGGAATTACAGATTTGTGGCCTGAAAATTCACTTTTACTTCCATTCAAAAAAATAATTCAACATTACGCCTTCAAAAAAGCAACGCTAATTCATGCTTGGGGTATTGCAATGACCTATTCGATGAGAAAAGCTGATGTAGATATGAATAAAGTAATGGTTTTACCGAAAGGAATTGATTTAACACGCTTTAAAAAAACGAATACTGAAGAAAATAATACTATTCAAGCTATCGTAACTCGTTCATTACTTCCAGAATACCGACATGCTACAATCCTTAAAGCTTTTGAAATTCTCCATCAAAAAGGATATGATTTTAAATTGACTATAGTTGGTGATGGTTCACAATTAGACCATTTGAAAAATCTAGCCATTAAATTGAAAATAAATTCTAAAGTTGATTTTACAGGAAGAATCCCCAATGAGAAACTTCCTGAATTAATGAATCAATCCAATTTTTATATCAGTATGCCAAGCACTGAAGGAGTTTCTTCTTCCCTATTTGAAGCCATGGCATCGGATTGTTACCCAATTGTAAGTGATGTACTCGGAAATCAATGCATTATTACCCATCGAGAAAATGGTCAACTCGTTGCTGTAGACAACGTAGAAATGTTGACCAATGAATTAATATGGGCTTTTGAAAATTTAGAATTTAGAAATCAAGTTATTATTAAAAATAGAAAGTTTGTTCATAAACATGCAAACTACACCACCAATATGAAAATTATTGCCGACAAATACCACGAATTAATTACCAATTATCAAAGAAGTAACTAATGTGCGGTATTAATGGAATTTTGCATTTGCAATCACAAAAAAAAGTAGACGAACGTATTCTAACACAGATGCGTGATGCTTTAGAGCATAGAGGTCCTGACGATAAAGGAATTTATATTCAACAAAATATCGGATTAGGACATCGAAGATTATCTATTTTAGATGTCACTTCCGCTGGACATCAGCCTTTTCTTTCAGAAGATGGTCGTTATGCCATGGTGTATAATGGTGAAATCTATAATTTCAAAGAGTTTTACGCTGAATTAAAAAGCAAAGGTTTTGAAATCAGAACACATTCCGACACAGAGGTATTGATGAAGTTATTCCAATTGTATGGGATCAAAATGCTTCATCGCTTGAATGGTATGTTTGCCATTGCTATTTGGGATTCTTTAGAAAAAAGTCTTACGGTAATTCGAGATAGAATGGGTGTAAAACCATTGTACTACTCCATTTATAATGAATCTTTTTATTTTGCTTCCGAACAAAAAGCGCTCTTTGTTGCTGGAGTTCCTCTAAAGATAGCCCAAGACGGAATAGAAGAATACATCTTCAATCGTTTTGTAGCCGGTGAAGAAACCCTTTTTCAAAATGTCAAAAAAGTATTGCCTGGACATGCTTTAATTCTTCATGAAAATGGTAAAATCGAAACCGAAAAATGGTGGGATTTGAAATATGAAATTCAAAATCATGAAACGATCAATAATCCCGTGGATTGGTTTAGAGAAACTTTTGACGATTCTATTCGACTTAGAATGGTGAGTGATGTTCCTGTTGGTGTACTTTTGAGCGCAGGATTGGATTCTTCTTCGGTATTGTCCTCTTTACATACTCAAAAATACAAAGACATTCAAGCTTTTACGATTGCATTCAAAGAAGAAGAACACAACGAATCACATATAGCTAAAAAATTAGCCGAACAATATCAGTATGGATTTAATAGTATTCAACTAGAAGATTCCGATTTATATGATAGACTACTCACCTCGACTTACTTTCAAGATGAACCATTGATGCATTTGAGTGAACCTCATTTATTAGCAATTTCTCAATTGGCAAAACCAAAAGTAAAAGTGTTGCTTTCTGGCGAAGGTGCAGACGAACTTATGGGTGGATACGTCAGATACAAACCATTACAATTCCCAACTTTATTGCATTCACTTGCTACATTAGGCAGTTTTGAAGCCTTTGCTAAAAAAGCACGTTTTGAAAAACTAATACGTTATGCTCAAATCAATAATGATCGAGATTTAGTACTATTCAATGGTTGCAATATATATCCAAAAGATATAGCCACTATTTTTGGTATGAAAACAGTTCCTAAAAACGAATATCGAAAACAAATCTACGAAGAAGCTAAATCTTTGTATCCAAACAACTTAAGAAGACAAGCACTTTATTTTGATCAACACACCTATTTATGTTCGCTTTTAGATAGAAATGATCGTTGCACTATGGGCGCTTCCATCGAATGTCGTGAACCCTTTTTAGACCAACGTTTGATTGCTGGTTTGGGATCATTAGACAACAAATGGTTGTTTACAGGGAAGAAAGGGAAATTCATTTTAAAATCAGCCATGGAAAATAGATTGCCTGAAGAAATTTTGAAATTTAAAAAAGTAGGACTAAGCACTCCTTGGGGAGATTATATTACCAAAAGCCCTGCATTCAAGGAGGAATTAGAATCGTTTTCTAGAAGCGACATCTTTCAAATGCCTTATTTTGAAAATATAAAAGTAAAAAAACTGATTGCCAATTTACAAAATGGAGATGCCAAAATGGTGTCGTATATCATGCCTTTATTCATGATGCACATTTGGATGAAGAATTATGTCGATAAATTTACTACTGTTTTAGTAGATAAATAAATCTTCACTTGGTTATATTTATTTTAAATTTGAAACATATAAGCGTTTTATTTCAATATTAAATGATAAAAATTCAATCGCATTTTTCTTTAAAAAACTACAATACTTTCGGCATTGAAGCCCAAGCAAAACAGTTTGTAGCAGTTCATAATATCCCTGAATTAGCGTCTGTTTTGCAACAACATAAAGAGGAGAAGAAATTTATCTTAGGCGGTGGAAGTAATATGCTATTGACACAAGATATTGACGCATTAGTTATTCATATCGATTTAAAAGGAATAAAAATTCTTGATGAAAATGAGGATTTTGTTTTTGTGGAATGTCAAGCTGGGGAAAATTGGCATGAATTCGTAGTATGGACATTATCTCACAATTACGGTGGACTCGAAAATATGTCCTTAATTCCGGGAAATGTTGGTACAACTCCAGTACAAAATATTGGTGCTTACGGAACCGAAATCAAAGATACCATGGTGTCTTGTGATGCCATAAAAATTGATTCTCAACAAATGAAAACATTTACGAATTCAGAATGTCATTTTGGCTATCGGGAAAGCATTTTCAAACAAGCTGAGAAAGACCAATACATCATTACTGCAGTGGTTTTTCAACTGACTAAACGTCATCATAAAATCAATACTGCCTATGGTGACATTCAATCCGAATTAGCTAAAAACGGAATTATAAATCCAACAATACAAGACGTCAGTAATGCCGTCATCACGATTCGTCAAAGCAAATTGCCTGACCCAAAAGAGCTAGGAAACAGCGGTAGTTTTTTTAAAAATCCTATTCTATTAAAAACGGATTTTGAGAAAATTCATCAACAATTTCCTGAAATGAAATTCTATGAAGTTTCCAAAACTGAAGTAAAAGTTCCAGCGGGTTGGCTCATTGAGCAAGCGGGTTTTAAAGGCAAACGATTTGGCGATGCAGGTGTGCATAAAAATCAGGCGTTGGTTTTAGTAAATTATGGCAACGCCACTGGCCAAGAGATATTGGCTGTATCGAAAGACATTCAGTCAACTATTTATGAAAAATTTGGTATTCACATAGAAGCCGAAGTTAATGTCATCTAGAGAATTAACGCCTTCTAACAATTCCTAATTCCCATGTATATTCCCGAACTTTACAAAAACGAAAATCAGGAAGAAATCAATGCCTTTCTTCAAAAAAATAGTTTTGGAATTTTAGTCAATCGTACGAATGGAAAGCTCTGGGCCACTCATATTCCATTAGAGTTAGACAAAAATGAAAACGGAAAATCAATTTTGTTTGGGCATATCTCTAAAGAAAATCCTCAATGGGAAAGTTTCGAATCGGATGCCAATGTTTTGGCAATTTTTTCTGGTCCTCACAGCTATATTTCCTCTTCGTGGTATGAAAAAGAAAATGTTCCTACTTGGAATTACATCGCTGTGCATGTGTATGGTAAAATTAAAATCATGGAAGGTGACGCGGTTGTTGCTTCCTTAAAAAAGTTAACCGATAAATACGAACAAAACTCTGAAAACCCAGTTCGAGTGGAAGAGTTGTCTTCAAAAACAATGCGCCAAACTGCTGGAATAGTAGCTTTTGAAATTGAAATCGAAAGTATCGAAGCCGTAAAAAAAATGTCGCAAAATCGAAATGAAAAAGACTATCAAAATATCATTTCAGAGCTAGAAAAAACAAAAGAAACAACAGCTATTGAAGTAGCCAATATGATGAAGAAATGTCCGTTTTAGATTAACCTATTCGCAATCCGTTTTTCACTTTCAAATCTGTACTCAACAACACGATATCATTTTCATTTCCGACAGAACCCAAAACCAAACATTCGCTGAAAAACTTTCCAATTTGTTTTTTAGGAAAATTAACCACGGCTACTATTTGTTTACCCAACAAAGCTTCTTTTGAATACCGTTTTGTAATTTGAGCAGAAGATTTTTTAATGCCAATTTCACTACCAAAATCAATCGTGAGTTGATACGCTGGTTTACGAGCTTCAGGGAAATCAGCTATTTCTAGGATAGTTCCAATTCGCATTTCAACTTTATCAAAATCAGACCATTGCAACTCATTTGTTTTTGAAACTTCCATATCTAAAAGGTAATAGCATTGATGAATTATCAAAAATACACTTTTTAGAAATTAAAAATTAGTGCAACTAGATTGATTTGTATCCTTTTTATATAGAAAGACAACTTAAAAAGTAGATTTATTTTTATACATTTAGTGCAAGGATTTTTCCTTTGTAAATATAACCACGTATTTCAATGAATGTATATCATATTAGTGCCGAATGTTATCCCGTTGCCAAAGTGGGCGGATTAGCAGATGTTGTTGGCGCTTTACCTAAATATCAAAATCAGTTAGGGCATCTTGCAAGAGTTGTAGTGCCTGCCTATAACAATCCTTATTTTCAAAAAAGCGATTATGATATAGTGCATCAAGGTCAATTAAAATTAGGGTATTTTTTATTTTCCTATTCTATTTTAAAAGAAAAAACGAATCAATTAGGATTTGAATTGTATCAAATTGCGATTCCAGAATTATTTGACAGACCTAATGTATATTCGTATGAAGACGACACCGAACGTTTTCTTTCTTTTCAAATTGCATTTTTGAATTGGTTGACAGAAACCGATCAACTTCCAGATATTATTCATTGTCACGATCATCATACAGGCTTGATTCCGTTTATGGTGCAGCATTGTTTCAATTACCAAAATCTACAACATACACCAACAGTTCTAACGATTCACAACGGGCAATACCAAGGTTGGTTTGGCTATGATAAAATGCATTATTTACCGCAATTTGATTTGTATAAAATAGGGTATATCGAATGGAATGGCACCATCAACCCGCTAGCCTCTGCGATCAAATGTGCCTGGAAAGTGACTACTGTTTCTCCAAGTTATTTGGATGAAATTAGCAATCATGCCAATGGTTTAGAAAACTTATTACGTTGGGAACGCTCTAAATCATTAGGGATTTTGAACGGAATTGACACTGAAGTTTGGAATACGAAAACGGATGAATTATTGCACTGCAATTACACCTTAAAAGATTTCAAAAAAGGAAAGGCAAAAAACAAAGCGTTTTTATGCGAACAGTTTAATTTAGATCCATCGAAACCGCTTTTTACGTTTATTGGTCGCTTAGTAGGTGAAAAAGGAGCGGACCTGTTACCACAAATTTGTAGTGTTGCGCTCAACCAACATCCACAGGAAATTAATATTTTGATTTTAGGTTCTGGTGATCCGAATGTTGAAAAAAATCTTTCTGGATTACAAAATTTTTATCACGGTTATTACAATGCTTATATTGGTTATAATGAAAAACTAGCTCATATTTTGTATGCTGGCGCCGACTTTTTGCTAATGCCTTCGCGAGTGGAGCCTTGTGGTTTGAATCAAATGTATGCTTTGCGTTATGGCAACATACCCATAGTTCGACGAACAGGCGGATTGCGAGATACTGTTATCGATATGGGAGATGGTGGCTTTGGAATTTGTCATAATGACACCAGTGTTTATGATGTCTGTCATTCTATTTCACGTGCAGTAGAACTTTTTCATGACACCAAAAAATTCGATGACATTCGAAAAACGATACAACAAATCGACCACTCTTGGGATAAAGTGGCAGAGGAATATATTGAAGTTTACCAATCCTTAAAAAAATAAAGCAATGAATAAAACAACTTTAGCAATCATATTAGGTGGCGGACAAGGTTCACGGTTGGCGCCTTTAACGGAAACCCGATCAAAACCAGCGGTGCCTATTGCTGGAAAGTACCGATTGGTAGACATTCCGATTTCGAATTGTATTAATTCGGATATAAAAAGAATGTTTGTATTGACACAATTCAACTCGGCTTCTTTAAATCAACATATCAAAAACACCTATCATTTTAGCCATTTCAGTACCGCATTTGTAGACATTTTAGCTGCTGAACAAACTCCCGATAATCCGACTTGGTTTCAAGGAACAGCCGATGCGGTGCGACAATGTATGCTACATTTTATGAACCATGATTTTGATTATGCGTTGATTTTATCAGGCGATCAATTGTATCAGATGGATTTCAATCAAATGATTAAAGCACATCACGACAGTGGCGCAACTATTACCATTGCAACCTTACCTGTCAATTCGAAAGAAGCACCGGAATTTGGTATTTTAAAAACAGATTCGGAAAATTTTATTACATCATTTATTGAAAAACCAGCACTTTCATTATTACCAGAATGGACCTCCGAAGTGAGTGACGAAATGAAAGCTGAAGGAAAACATTATTTAGCTTCGATGGGGATTTACATTTTTAATCGAGATTTATTGGTGGAATTAATGAAGAATCCAAACACCAAAGATTTCGGTAAAGAAATTATTCCGCAGTCGATTGGAAAAGAAAAAATATTAAGCTACCAATACGAAGGCTACTGGACTGACATCGGAAATATTGATTCGTTTTTTGAAGCTAATTTGGGATTAACAGATGACATTCCGAAATTTAATTTGTTCGATAATTCGAGTAAAATATATACTAGAGCAAGGGTTTTGCCACCATCAAAAATTACCGGAGTTTCATCTATTGACAAATCGGTTATTGCGGAAGGTTGTATCATCAACGGAACTACCATCGAGCATTCGGTTATTGGAATTCGAAGCCGCATTGGATTCGGATCCACGATTATCAATTCGTATCTGATGGGAAATGATTACTACCAAAATATTGAAGAAATCCGAACCAATTCGATGAACAATATTATCAATGTTGGTATTGGTGAACGTTGTTTTATCAATAATACCATTGTAGATAAAGATTGTCGCATTGGCAATGATGTTCGACTCAATGGTGGCAAACATTTAGCAGACACCAACACACCATTATATACGGTGAAAGATGGAATTATAGTGGTGAAAAAAGGGGCGGTTTTGCCGGATGGATTTACGGTTTAAAAGCTAAAACTCAAAAAAAGCATCCTAAATTAGGATGCTTTTTTATTTAATAGCATTTGAATTACAATTGCGAATAAATATAATTGGAAATACTTGCCATTTCAACATCATTTAATTTGGCTTTCATTTGCATTTCTACCAATATTGGAGCCCAGTTTTCTTTAGTATATTCTGTTGGTTCAAAAAGTTTATGGCATTTGGCGCAGTTGTTTTCATAAGATTCTTTTCCTTCCGTTAAGGCTTGAGTCATCACCACATTTTTTAATGCTTTTTTAGGGACAACAGCCACTTCTTCCGTTTTTGAATTTGCTTCTGTTCGAGTACTTACTGCTGATTTGGTTCCACAGGAAATAAATAGAGCCAGAAAAAAAACACCGCTTATAATTTTTGTTCTCATAGTTTTATTATTTTAAAAAAAGTAAATATAAAAAAACCCAATAACAATTTGTTATTGGGTTTTTATTTTATTGAATAATTAACAATGTTATTTTACATCCATCAATTCTACATCAAAAATTAAAGTAGCATTGGGTGGAATAGCGCCGCCAGCTCCGCGAGAACCGTATCCTAAATGCGATGGAATTACAAAACGAGCTTTGTCTCCCACTTGCAACAAGGCAATACCTTCATCCCAACCTTCAATAACATTCCCTTGTCCTAAAGGAAATTCGATTGGTTTTTTTCTTGGAATGGAGCTGTCAAAAACTTTCCCGTCTTCGAGTTGACCTGTATAATGAACCGAAACAGTTTTACCATTTTCGGCTTTTTTTCCGTTTCCTTTTTGAATCATTTTGTATCGTAAACCACTATCTGTTTTATCAAAACCAGCAGCTAATTGTTCCATTTTTGCTTCTGCAGCTTCTTTAACTGCAGCTTCTCTTTTGGCACGAGATCCTTCGAAAGTCCTGAAAGCTTCGATGGCATTCCATTTTTGAGCTTCCTCTCCTACTCGGATAATTTCAACTGAGTCTAAAGAATCACCTTGAGCAATCGCATCTACAATATCTTGACCTTCTACAACATTTCCGAAAACGGTGTGTTTGTTATCCAACCAATCCGTTGGGATATGTGTGATGAAAAACTGTGAACCATTGCTTCCTGGTCCTGAATTCGCCATAGATAAAACACCTGGTTTATCGTGTTTTAACGTTGGGTGAAATTCATCATCAAAATTGTATCCTGGACCGCCAGTTCCTGTTCCTTGTGGACATCCACCTTGGATCATAAAATCTGGAATGACACGGTGAAATTTCAGTCCATCGTAATATTTGTTTCCTTGAGGTTTTACTTTATTTTCTAGATTTCCTTCTGCCAATCCAACAAAGTTCCCAACCGTTCCTGGTGTTAAATCGTGGGTTAGTTTTACTAAAATAGCTCCTTTTGGAGTATTGAATTTAGCGTATATTCCGTTTTCCATTTTTTGAATTTTTAAATTGTGGTGCGAAATTACGAATTTAATTAGATAATTTGAAGATTTGAAATTTCGAAGTGAAAGGTTGAATTGTTTTATCGTGTAATCGTTTAATCGGATGCGCAATTGGAAATGATTGTCCTAGCCCCGATTGTAACGGCATCCTTTTGTGGCGGTGTTCGCCATAAAAGATTTAGTGAAAAGCGGGAATAAGCTCCCGAAAAATAATGCAAAAACTTTGTACATTTGCGCCATGAGAATCGATATTATTACCGTTTTACCCGAATTACTTCGGAGTCCGTTCGAGGCTTCGATTATGAAACGCGCGATTGACAAAGGTTTGGTGGAAGTTCATATTCACAACTTGCGCGATTACACCACCAACAAACAAAAAAGTGTGGATGATTATCCCTTTGGGGGCGGCGCTGGTATGGTGATGATGGTGCAACCGATTGATGCCTGTATCACTCATTTGAAAAGCGAACGCGAGTATGACGAAATCATCTATATGACGCCCGATGGGAAAACTTTAGATCAGAAAATGGCGAATACCATGTCGATGTTGGGCAATATTATTATTTTGTGTGGACATTATAAAGGAGTCGACCAACGCGTTCGGGATCATTTTATCACCAAAGAAATTTCGATTGGTGATTATGTTTTGAGTGGCGGTGAATTGGGGGCGCTGGTGTTGTCGGATGCTTTGATTCGATTGATTCCAGGAGTTTTGAGTGATGAGACTTCGGCGTTGACCGATAGTTTTCAAGATGGTTTGTTGTCAGGGCCTATTTACACGCGACCTGCGGATTATAACGGTTGGAAAGTTCCAGAAGTTTTGACGAGTGGTCACTTTGCGAAAATTGATAAATGGCGGGAAGATAAAGCGTTTGAGCATACGAAAGCGCGTCGTCCAGACTTGCTTGAATAATTGACAATTGATAATTGATAATTGATAATTGAGATTACTTATTGATAATGAGCTGATTGAAACTTTAAATTGTTTGTTATTTTTTTTTAATTA
>CANHMG010000077.1 GCA_947461795.1 Flavobacteriaceae bacterium
CAATCTATTCGAATCACCCTTAATTATTTGTTAATTATTATAGAATTGAGTTACTCATCTTTGTGCTGATAGCTTATAACACTACATTTACAGTCAAAACAAGACCTAATGGCTCGATTCAAAGAAAACGATTTACCAAAGTCAAAAATTACTGCTACTTCATTACAAAAAGCCACACTTATTTTTAAGTATTCTGGAAACCATAAATGGAAATTTTATGTTGGCTTGGTCTTCCTTTTACTCACAGGTGCTACGGCTTTAGCATTTCCAAAATTAATGGGAATGTTGGTAGATTGTGTAAAAAACAAAGACAACGTTCTCGCCAATAACATCGCTTTAGGATTGGTTTTGATTTTATTCTTACAATCTTTTTTTTCCTTTTTTAGACTTTCATTATTTGTCAATTTTACGGAAAATACGCTCGCAAATTTGCGTTTAGAACTTTACAGTAATTTGGTAAAACTACCCATGTCGTTCTTTTCTCAAAAGCGTGTTGGCGAATTAAACAGTAGAATTAGTTCCGACATAACTCAAATTCAAGATACACTAACTTCAACTATTGCAGAATTTTTACGTCAGTTCATTTTAATTATAGGCGGTGTAATTCTTTTGGCCAACGAAAGTTTAAAATTAACACTCTTAATGTTATCTGTGGTTCCTTTAGTCGCTGTTGCTGCTGTAATTTTTGGAAGATTCATCCGTAAATATTCCAAAAAAGTTCAAGATCAAGTAGCAGAAAGTCAAGTTATCGTTGAAGAAACTATGCAAGGTATTAGTATCGTGAAAGCATTTGCTAACGAATGGTACGAAATTGCCCGCTACAATGGTAAAATTCGAGATATTGTCAAAATAGCAATCAAAGGAGGAAAATATCGCGGTTATTTTGCTTCGTTTATTATATTTTGTCTTTTTGGTTCTATTGTAGCAGTAGTCTGGTATGGAGTTCAACTCAGTATTAGCGGCGAAATGAGTGTTGGTCAATTGATCACTTTTGTGCTCTACTCTACTTTTGTTGGGGCTTCCTTTGGTGGCATTGCTGAATTGTATGCGCAAATTCAAAAAGCGATTGGTGCTACAGAACGTGTATTCGAATTGTTGGAAGAAACTCCGGAGAAAATCAATAGTAATTCTGCTCAAAATCATGAGAAAATAAAAGGAAATGTAAGTTTCAAAAATGTTGCTTTTAGCTATCCCTCTCGAAAAGAAATTCAGGTTTTAAAAGGGGTGAATTTTAAGGCAGCATTCGGTCAAAAAATTGCCATTGTTGGGCCAAGTGGTGTAGGAAAATCAACCATAGCCTCACTCCTACTTCGATTTTACGATATTGATGGTGGAACAATCGAAATAGATGGAAAAAATATTTATGATTTTGATTTAGAAACTTTACGAGGGAATATGAGTATCGTTCCTCAAGATGTGATTCTTTTTGGCGGAACTATTAAAGAAAATATTGCTTATGGCAAACCCAATGCTACGGATGATGAAATAGCTTTAGCGGCAAAACAAGCCAATGCACTTAATTTTATTGAAGGTTTTCCAGAAAAAATGGAAACAATTGTAGGCGAACGTGGTATCAAATTATCAGGTGGTCAACGGCAACGAATCGCTATTGCTAGAGCTTTACTCAAAAATCCAAGTATCTTAATTCTCGATGAAGCTACTTCATCATTAGATAGCGAAAGTGAAAAATTGGTTCAAGAAGCTTTAGAGATTTTAATGCAAGGAAGAACGAGTATCATTATCGCCCATCGACTTTCTACCATTCGAAGTGCAGATCAAATCTTGGTTTTAGATAACGGAACCATCACTGAGCAGGGAACACATCAAGAACTACTAGCGCTAGAAAATGGGCTTTATAAAAACTTAAGCAATTTACAATTCAGCAATTCGTAGTTTACTTTATTTTTCTGCGGTCTCGTTCGGTTTTCAACAAGTTCAATTCACGGCTTGTTTGTCCTGCAACCGAAGTATTCTCCTCCGCTCTTCGAATTAGGTATGGCATCACATCGCGTACTGGTCCAAATGGTAAATACTTAGCAACATTATAACCATGACCTGCCAAATTATAACTGATGTTATCGCTCATGCCGTACAATTGTCCGTACCAAATTCGCTTGTCATCTTTGGCAATTCCGTTTGCCAGTTGCATTTCCATTAGTTTATAGGAACTTTCTTCATTATGAGTTCCCGCGAAAATGGCCATATGATCAATGTGTTTCATCATATAATCGACTGCAAAATTGTAGTTGTCATCTGTTGCCTGTTTGGAAGCACAAATCGGTGTTGGATAGCCTTTTTCTGCTGCACGTGCATTTTCCTTTTCCATATAAGCGCCGCGAACTAGTTTCATTCCAATATAGTAACCATCGGATTTTGCTCTTTCGTGCAATTTTTTCAAATAGTCCATGCGATCCCAACGGTACATTTGCAAAGTATTGAAAACAATGACTTTTTCTTTATTGTATTTTCGCATCATCGCTTCCACCAAATCGTCTGCGGCATCTTGCATCCAACTTTCTTCCGCATCAATCAATAAAGCAACATCTTTTTCATGTGCCGTTTTGCAGATAATTTCAAAACGTTCCTTTACTTTATTCCACTCGATTTCTTCTGCTGAAGTTAGTGTATTTTTCGAGCCCACTTTCTCGTACAAATCCAATCGACCTAAACCGGTTGGCTTAAAAACCGCAAAGGGAATCGCTTGACGCTCTTTCGCAAATTCAACCGTTTTTAACGTCATTTCTAATGCCGCATCGAACTGCGCTTCCTCTTCTTTCCCTTCTACAGAATAATCCAAAACAGAAGAAACACCTTTGGTATACATTTTATCCACGACAGACAAACAATCCACTTCATTGACACCGCCACAAAAATGATCAAATACGGTGGCCCGAATCAATCCGTCGACAGGCAGATGTGCTTTCAAAGCAAAATTAGTAATCGCCGTTCCGATGCGAACCAGAGGCTCATTGGCAATCATCTTAAATAAAAAATAGGCTCGATCTAATTCGGTATCACTTTTTAAAGCAAAAGCGACCTGCGTGTTGTTGAAGATTTTTTCCATAGGTAAGCATTGTGAAAACAAATATAACTAGAGTTTAGCATAAAATCGCACTACTTATGAGCACTTTTATGGTCATAAATATCAATCTAGTGATTGTCTGATAATTGTCGCAACATTTATTTTAACCATAAATTTCTATATAGACAGTTTTTATCGTAAAGTCCCGCTTGTTTATCAATATCAAAATAACGATTTTCTCTTGGGTCATTTCCGACGCCGGCAATGTAAGCCCAATTACCCCAATTACTACATTCATCATAATCTATCAATTGCTGCTCGAAATAGGCTGCACCATAACGCCAATCTAGTTTGAGATCGTTACAAAAATAGCTCGCCACATTCTGCCTCCCGCGATTGCTCATAAAACCAGTAAGTTGGAGTTCGAGCATATTGGCATTGATGAAATCTATATTTGTAGTTCCATTAATCCAGCTATGAAGTAGTTTTTCGCTGACTGACTTTGGAATTTCCTTCTCCTTAGTAATTCCAGAAGGTTGAAACATTTTCGATTGGTGCTTCTTAAACATAAACCGGAAGAAATCACGCCATAACAACTCAAAAACCAGCCAATACGTTGAGTCGTTTGTTCCATGCTCGGCTTCAAATTTCTTTAATTCATGGTAAATGTATCGGGGTGAAATACATCCCAAAGACAACCAAGCCGAAAACTTGGAAGAATAATCCGCACCGATTAATCCGTTTCTCGTTTCCTTATAATTTGAAATACTTTTAGATTGAAAGAAATAGTAATTCAATCGTTGTAAACCTTCTGTTTCTCCTCCTTTAAATTGTATGGCAGCACGAGTGTCGATAGTTTGTGCAACCAAATTCAAATCTGCTAAAGTTGGCAATTGCCGTGATGTAATTTCAGGTGATTGAATGACCGATGGCTTGGCGAAAATGTCTCGAATCCTGGCATCTTTTTCTGTTTTCTTTCTAAAATTGGTAAATATATCAGGAATATCCTTGATTGAAAAAGGCAAATCTTCGGCATGGTACAAAGTACTTGTACTTAAAGTCTCAAACTCACATCTGAGTTTGAAAAGTGCTGTTTGAACCAATAGTTCCGTTTGCTTTTCTTCATAAGCGACTTCCCGTTTGGCAAAAACTTTTGAAACTTTATATTGTCGTACAACTTTCGGAATTTCAACTTCAGGTTTTCCTCTAAGAATGAGCAATCCAGAACCTACATCACGTAAATTTTTATCTAAATCTTGTAACGATTCTAGTAGAAATTGAGCTCTAAAACTTCCTGTTTTCTTAAATCCAAAAGAAGTAGTTCCAAAATGAGAATCATCAAAACAATAAATAGGAATGATTTGATTACTTTGAGCAATAGCTTTGACAATTGTTTCGTTGTCTTCAAGTCGTAAATCTGTTTTAAACCAAACAATTGCTGTTTTCATTTTTCTTTTTTGTTATTTATTCTGCATTGATCACTGCAATATTTTACTTCATCCCAAACTTTCTCCCATTTTTTTCTCCATGAAAATGGTCTATTACAGACGATACATATTTTAGAAGGTAGATGTTGTTTCTTAATGCCTTTCATTGGTAAATTCTAATTGCGTTCGCTTCCAATCGACCTTAACCGACGATCCTTTTGCGATAAAGACAGCCGTGGGTTTGGTTTCGTTTAATACAGAAAAATCCGTTCCATACATTGCTGAAAAATCGCATCGAATGTCATAATTCATTACTTCATGCACTTGCCAACTAGGATGTTCTAAGCGGTACTCTTCGGTAGATTTATCGCTTACCTTCGTGTAACCATAATAATGTTCGTAGATAAATTCTTCAAAAGAATTGGCAACCATTTTTTTCGGTGAAGTTTCGGCTTCAACCAAGATATGATTCCATTTTTTTTCCAAAAGCCATTCAAATTTTACTTGTTGTTTTCCTTCTATTTGATGCATAAAATGTCTCGTCGGAACAACCGTATAATGCTCTTTGTATAATTTGTTAGCCATCCAAGCCACGAGGCGATATGGAATGGTCTCATTGATAAAAACAACACCTCTTTTGATCGTATTTCCCTCTCGGCGTTGCACATAAAAGCGAAGATTGATTTCTTCAAAAGTTCCTAAAAACGGAATTGGAACTCCGAATATTTTTGTGTCTTTAAACATAAAACCAACCAAACTAACGTAGGCTTTACCTTCATACAAATCGAGTGTTACTCCGTTGGGCAAATAAGGCAATAAGATTTCAGGCGCAATATCGTAATTGACCATGATGATATTTTCCCAATTTGCTTTTAAAAAAACGGTCATTTTAAGATTCCTCGGATTTAAGAATTGACGCAAGTTGTTGATCAGGTTTGGCATAACTCAATCGATCCAATTGAACCGTTTTGTGATAACTATCTAAACCAGAACAAGTAATGGTGTTGGCTTTTTCTAAATCGATAAAGCCATCTTCAAGCAAACAGTCACTTGGGAGATAAACGGCTGTAATTTCACCTATAATGAGCGTGGTGTTATTGATGTTTAAATCAATTTTTTCTTTGAATATTACTCCCATTTGCAATCGACTTTCGGCAACAAACGGCGCAAAAAAATTGCCTTTATATTCGACAGTGAGTCCACTAGCTTCAAACTCTGAAACAGCCGCATCATATCTTGCCGAGGTTTGATGTGCCTGTTCATAGATTTTTTCGTTGATGTGATTGATAGTATAAAAACCTGTCGATAGAATATTGTTCAAGGTATCACGTTCCGGTGGACTTTGTCTAAAAATCAATCCAATCAAGGGTGGATTGGCTCCGATATGAAAAACAGAACTAAAAATGGATAGATTTTCATTCCCTACAGCATCGACCGTTCCTACCAACGCAACGCTTTTAAAGCCACCCAAGCTGTTCACAAAATGTACGCGCTTTTGTTTTTCCATCATCATGATGTCATCAAAAGAAAGGTGTATTTGCATGTTTAAACGTTTATAATGGATAAATCAATTTTGGAAATTAGGATTAGAACTTTGGGAAAGAGGTCTCTTTATCACGAAGAACAATCCACTTCCTTTCGCTATTCAGCTTGAACGTACCAATATGTTCTTTATTCCATTCTTGCGGACCAATAAGCGATAGAAAATTGCCACCGTCTTCTCCTCGATACAAATGATAAATTTCGCCAATGACAGGTTCAAACGAGAATTTCGACTGATAAACCAATTCATTCCATTCGTACTCTTCCATCAACGCCTGATATTGCAATTTGAGTTCATTAAACTTATTTTCGAACTCTTTGTTCACATTGCTAATCCCTCTGCTTTTCCAGGAAACTACGTCATCCACTTTGATGATTGGCGCCCCAACATTAGTTGAATACGGTAATAAATTGGCATGATATCCTTGATCCTCTGAAAATACTATATTGTCTGGTCTTTCTTTTTTCATTTGAATAATTCTCTGTTATCGTTTTGATATTTTATTGCTCGAAATCGCTCTTTGTCGATTGCATTTAAATCGATCTATACCTGCTGCACGTTTTGCGGCGTGTTTGGTTTTACAATTTTCGACACGTTTTCTCCATAAGGCATAACTCTTGAACTTTAATTCTTTTTTCATTAAAACCTTCACGTCTGCTTCTACCAGTCCAAATTGAAATTTTATGGCATCAAAAGGCGTTCTATCTTCCCACGCCATTTCAATAATTCTGTCAATTTCTATATCATTAAACGCTTTTTTTTGTAGCACTGTTTTATTTGTTTGTTTATTTATTTTAAAAAAAGATTAAACAAAAATACACAAATTGATGAATGTAATTCCAAAAAAAATCACAAAATTGGATAAATAATTGTAGCTACTATTAAATAAAAAATCCCTTATTTTGCCAAATACTTTCAAAGACAATGATGCAAACAATTCAAGCCAATGGCTATCCAATTTATTTTTCTGAAACTGGCTACGCGGCTTTAAACGAAATGCTTGTTGAAGAAAAGTATTCTAACATTTTTGTTCTCGTTGATAGTCAATCTAATGAATATTGTTTGCCTCAATTTCTGCCTTTTTTAGCAACTGAAATCGCCATCGAAATTATCGAATTCGAATCTGGTGAAAGCTCCAAAAATATCGAAACTTGTGTTCAAATTTGGGAAGCCTTAACTGAATTAGGTGCTGATAGAAAAAGTTTACTCATCAATGTAGGTGGCGGTGTGGTAACGGATTTAGGTGGTTTCGTGGCATCAACTTTCAAAAGAGGCATCGATTTTATTCATGTGCCAACAACTTTACTTGCCATGGTCGACGCATCCGTTGGTGGCAAAAATGGTGTCGATTTAGGAAACTTAAAAAACCAAATCGGTGTCATTAACGTTCCTAAAATGATACTAATCGATACGGCTTATCTCGAAACTTTACCTAAAAACGAAATGCGATCTGGTTTAGCCGAAATGCTCAAACACGGTTTGATCCATGATGCCATGTATTGGAAGAAATTTCTCGATTTAAAACAATTAGATTTTGCGGATTTTGATACTTTAATTTACCAATCCATCGAAATTAAAAATGCTATCGTAATGCAAGACCCAACGGAAAACGGCATTCGCAAAGCCTTAAATTTTGGACATACATTAGGTCATGCCATTGAAAGTTATTTTTTGGAAAACGAACACAAAACAACTTTACTCCACGGAGAAGCCATTGCAGCTGGAATGATACTCGAAAGCTTTATTTCATGGCAAAAAAAACTTATTGATGAACACGAATATCTCGAAATCAAAAAGACCATCAATCATATTTTTAATCCAATCGTTTTTGAAGAATCTGACCACGATCCGATTCAAGAATTGCTTATTCATGACAAGAAAAATGAATATGGAATGATTCAATTTGCCTTACTAGATTCGATTGGAAAAATAAAAATCAATCAAACTGCTGAAAAAGAATTAATTACAGCCGCTTTTTTAAATTATAAAACTTAATATTTTTTTAATGTAATGATTGCATATCACTTATTTTATTTTTTACATTTGCGTCAATGAATAAAAACACAAATACTAACATTGCTTCAATCTTTGAACATTTTTCAAAGAATTCATTCCTTCATTTTTTGAAGAATGTTTTATCTGTCAGTAATTTGTTGTGTTTTGAAATAAGCCACAATACCAAACAATACAACGAAAAACTTCCTATTATATACGCTAATATTCGGGTTTGAATTGGAATTTAAAAATCGTACACAACTTTTTTTAATTCTAAAATGAATCCAATCTAATGAATACAAAATATTTCGATTTAATCAATCAAACGTATTACTTCCCTCAAGAAGAATTTACTTTAAACAAAGACAATCTTCAATTTCACAATATCGATTTGATGAAATTAGTAGAACAATACGGAACTCCTTTAAAATTTACCTATTTACCACAAATTTCCAGCAACATCAAAAGAGCCAAAAACTGGTTCCGAAATGCCATGGAAAAAAACAAATACGAGGGGAAATATTATTATTGTTACTGTACAAAAAGCTCTCACTTTCAGTACATTATGAATGAAGCTTTCAAAAACAACATTCACATCGAAACTTCCTCTGCTTTCGATATTAACATCGTAGAAAACTTACTCGAAACAGGTAAAATCAACAAAAGCACCTACATCATTTGTAACGGATTCAAACGCGATCAATACATTCAAAACATTGCACGACTGATAAACAATGGCCACAAAAACGCTATTCCAATCATCGACAATTACGAAGAACTCGATTTGCTTCAAGCAGAAATTAAAGGAAAATTCAAAATCGGAATCCGTATCGCTGCCGAAGAAGAGCCAAAATTTGAATTCTATACCTCACGTTTAGGTATCGGGTACAAAAACATCGTTGCCTTCTACAAAAAACAAATTCAAGAAAATAATAAGTTGGAGTTGAAAATGCTTCACTTCTTCATCAATACCGGAATCAATGATAATGCGTATTATTGGAACGAGTTGGTAAAGTGTATTAAAGTATATATTGCTTTGAAAAAAGAATGTCCAACGCTCGATGGACTCAACATTGGCGGTGGTTTTCCTATCAAAAACTCACTGGCTTTCGAATACGATTACCAATACATGATTGACGAAATTATCAACCAAATCAAAATTGCTTGCGAAGAAGCCGAAGTTGATGTTCCGAATATCTTCACCGAATTTGGATCGTTTACCGTTGGCGAAAGTGGCGGCGCTATCTATCAAATCCTCTATCAAAAACAACAAAACGATAGAGAAAAGTGGAACATGATTGATTCTTCATTTATCACGACTTTACCGGACACATGGGCAATTAACAAACGTTTCATCATGTTGGCAGTCAACCGTTGGAACGACCAATACGAACGCGTACTTTTGGGAGGAATGACTTGTGATAGCGACGATTATTACAATTCCGAACAAAATATGAATGCTATTTATTTACCCAAATACAACAAAGAAAAACCTTTATATATCGGATTTTTCAACACGGGTGCCTATCAAGAAACCATCGGAGGCTACGGCGGATTGCATCACTGCTTGATTCCACAACCAAAGCACATCTTAATTGATCGCGACGAAAATGGTATTTTGGCTACAGAAATTTTTTCTGAGCAACAAACTTCAGAACAAGTGCTTGATATATTAGGATATAATAAAAAATAAATTATTTTTGAATAATAATTCTAGGAGCTATTCCTGCTATTCGTTGCAATCTTTTTATCGTACCTCAAAAAAGGATTTCCACTGCTATCAGGGCTAGGGCCATAGAATTAAAAACAACATCACCATGAGTAAAGGACCTATCAGTCAATTTATCGAAAAACATTACCTGCATTTCAATTCAGCAGCTTTAGTCGATGCCGCAAAAGGATACGAACAACAATTGGCCAATGGTGCCAAAATGATGGTGACTCTTGCAGGGGCTATGAGCACTGCCGAAATTGGAAAAATATTCGCCGAATTCATACGCAAAGATAAAGTGCAAATTATTTCCTGTACAGGTGCCAATCTTGAAGAAGATATCATGAACTTAGTAGCACATTCTCATTACGAACGAGTGCCACATTATAGAGATTTAACAGCACAAGACGAATGGGATTTATTAGAGCGTGGATTGAATAGAGTTACCGATACCTGCATTCCGGAACACGAAGCTTTTCGTCGCTTGCAAAAACATATATACAAAATTTGGAAAGATGCTGATGACAAAGGAGAACGTTATTTCCCACATGAATTCATGTATAAAATGCTACTTTCCGGTGTTTTAGAAGAATATTACGAAATTGATTTAAAAGACAGCTGGATGTATGCTGCTGCTGAGAAAAATTTGCCTATTATTGTTCCAGGTTGGGAAGACAGTACGATGGGAAATATCTTCGCTTCGTACGTTATCAAAGGTGATTTGAAAGCCTCCACAATGAAATCTGGAATTGAATACATGGTGTTTTTATCCGATTGGTATCCGAAAAACAGTAAAAACGGTGTTGGTTTCTTCCAAATTGGTGGTGGAATTGCAGGAGATTTTCCAATTTGTGTCGTACCCATGTTATACCAAGATATGGAAATGCATGACGTACCTTTTTGGAGTTATTTCTGCCAAATATCCGATTCAACAACCAGTTACGGATCGTATTCTGGAGCAGTTCCAAATGAAAAAATTACATGGGGAAAATTAGATATTAAAACCCCTAAATTTATAATAGAGTCAGACGCAACGATTGTTGCTCCATTAATATTTGCTTACCTACTAGATTTATAAAAAACTATGAGAAGAATTATTGTTGATTACTCCAAATTAACCAATGAAATATTAACCTTATTGGTAGATCGTTTTCCTGACGGATATGATGATTCCAACATTATCCGATTCAGAAATGCCCACAACGAATTAATCGAAGCCGTTGAAGTTCGTACGGATGACACCATTTATTTGGTGAAAGTTAGTACCAAACTAGCAAGTAGATTGGAAAAATTTGATGAAGAAGATATTGATGATATTGTAGATCCTATCGATGTAATTAAAGGCATTGATGAAGATGCGCTCACCGAAGAAGAAGATGAAGAAGAAGTGGATGTCATGAAAGATCCTGGTGGCTCAGACGATGGAGACACAGAGGATGACAATGATGACGATGATGAAGGTATCGCTGAAGAAGATGACGAAGAAGAAGAAGAATAAATAAAAAGGAACTCCAATGAGTTCCTTTTTTTATAAATAACGTTCTTCAAAAATGCGTTGATGATGGTTTTGATGTCCTATAATGACAAATCCCAAAGCCCGAACTGACATTGGATGATTCGATGCAATTCCAATTCGGACTAATTCTTCATCGGAAAAAGTTTTAAATAAAGATAATGTTGCTTGTCTAACAACCGCCAATTCAGTCAACAAATCTTGAATCGTTCTTTTATTAGCATTGGCAAAAACTACATAATTATTTTCATCAAAACTAGCCAAAGGTGTCGTGTCATTCCGTGAAAATCGCAAAGCTCGGTAAGCAAAAATTCGCTCTGCATCAATAAGATGTTGCAGTATATCTTTAATCGTCCACTTATCTTCCGCATAACGATAATCAAATTTATCCAGGGGGATATTTTGAACGAATTTGATGAGTCGATGTACCGAAATTTCTAGTTCTTCTATAAGCTTGTATTCGTCAGATACCGATTGAATATAAGGAGCAAAATAAACAGCGTATTCTGTAGATTGTAATTGATTTAATTTCATAGATTTTAATTAAGCGGAATTTCTACTCGCATTCGTATTTCCAAATAACGAACGTGTAACAATTTTCTGATACATCAAAAGTAATTCTTCATCACGATCGTTCTGTTGACGCAATTGATGAATTCTTGACAAAGCATATTGTTGAATGGTCAACAATGGCTTTACAATATTTTCCCGAACAGCAATGGATGCTTTTCCATCAGGATAATTCTCCATCAATTCTTCATGCCCCGCAATTTTAAGCAAAAGCCGCTTGGTTTCCAAAAATTCTTGATAGATAATTTGCCAAAATTCACCAAATTCAGGATCATCTTTCATATAAGCGGTTAAAGGGAAAAAGGATTTTGCCAAGGACATCATACTATTTTCTAACAAGGTTTTGAAGAACAAAGAAGAATCATATAAATGCTGCACTTTATCCCATTGATTCGAATCTTCAAAATGTTTTAATGCGGTGCCAACACCAAAAAAACCAGGAACATTTTGTTTTAGTTGACTCCACGATCCCACAAAAGGAATCGCTCTTAACTCAGAAAAATCGAGTGTTTCAGAGTTTTTTCTCTTCGCTGGACGACTCCCAATATTGGTTTTAGCATAATAATTTAACGTACTCATTTGTTCTAAATACGGAATGAATTTGGGATGTTTTTTGAAATTTGAATATTTCATAAATCCAATTTCAGCCAACTCATCAAGAATGTTTTTTTC
>CANHMG010000078.1 GCA_947461795.1 Flavobacteriaceae bacterium
GAAAAAGTAGTCAAACATCAAGCTCGTAAATATGGCGAAACCAAATTTGGCATGGATCGTTTTATTAATGGGTTTTTAGATTTAATTACGATTTGGTTTTTGTCGCGTTTTGGTAAAAGACCGATGCATTTATTTGGTGCTTTGGGTGTTATCATGTTTATCATAGGGTTTTTATCAACTGGTTTTATCATTGTTTTGAAATTGATTAAATTATATGCTGGATTACCCACCATATTAGTAGCGAGTAATCCTTTGTTTTATATTGCTTTGACGACCATGATTATTGGAACACAGTTGTTTTTGGCGGGTTTTTTAGGAGAGATTATTTTGAGAACAAAGAATAATGAAGAACGGTATAAAGTTTCTAATGAAATTAATTTTTCGAAATAATTTATTTCTTTAAGGTCGCAATTTGCGTCCTCAAACTTTGAAAATATATGAAATTAGAAGTTATACAAAACAAAATATTTGAGATTCGAGGTTGTAAAGTCATGCTTGACTTTGATTTGGCATTATTGTATAATGTTGAAACTAGGGTTTTAAAACAAGCCGTAAGAAGAAACAACAATCGTTTTCCTGAAGATTTTATGTTTGAACTTACCGAAATTGAATTAACTTCTTTAAGATCACAAATTGTGACCTTAAAGAATAATGGACGAGGGCAACATTCTAAATATCTTCCTTTTGCATTTACCGAACAGGGCATCGCAATGCTTTCGAGTGTGTTGAATAGTGAGAAAGCCATTGAAATTAATATCTCGATTATCAGAGCCTTTGTAACAATGCGTCAGTTTACGTTAAGTTATAGTGAATTAAAGACCAGAATTGAAGAAATAGAAAGTCAATTTCCCGATATTTACAAAGCATTGAATTATTTAGTAGACAAATCAAGTAATACTCCTAAAGAAAGAACTAAAATCGGTTACAAAAAGTGATTTCGAAACGGATGCCCTAGCCCTGATGGCAGCGGTTATCCTTTTGTGTTATTGTTTAGCACAAAAGATAAGAGCGTACAGCAGGATTAAGCTCCTGATAAAAGAAAAAAAACAGAAAATAGAATTTAGAAGAATACACTATGGATATCCCACAGAACATACTTTCAAAAGTAAACGAATGGCTAACGCCAAGTTTTGATGCAACAACTCAAGAAACAATCAAAGAAATGATGACTTCTTCTCCGAAAGATTTGGAGGAGAGTTTTTATAAAAATTTAGAATTCGGAACCGGTGGAATGCGAGGTATTATGGGCGTTGGAACGAATCGTATTAATAAATACACCTTGGGTAAAAACACCCAAGGACTTTCCAATTATATGCAGGAAGTATTTCCTGGAAAACAATTGAAAGTAGTGATTGCCTTCGATTGCCGTCATAACAGCAACACTTTAGCGAAAGTAGTGGCGGATGTTTTTTCAGCCAATGGGATTAAAGTCTATTTGTTTTCGGACATGCGCCCGACTCCAGAGTTGAGTTTTGCCTTAAGACATTTGGGTTGCCAAGCGGGAATTGTATTGACAGCATCTCACAATCCGCCGGAATACAATGGTTATAAAGTATATTGGGAAGATGGTGGACAGTTAGTGCCGCCTCAAGATGGTGAGATTATTCAAAGAATTGAAGCTTTGCGTTATGATCAAATCAAATTTGCATCGAATCCTGATTTGATTGAATATATAGATGCAGCCATTGACGAAGCCTTTTTTAGTTCGTCGGTTGCTAATGCAAGTTTTAACACGCCTCAAACAGCGAAAGACAATTTGAATATTGTTTTTACGTCGTTACACGGAACGTCGATTAAAGCAGTTCCACAAACTTTAGCGAAAGCCGGTTATACGAATGTGAATATTGTGCCTGAACAAGAAGTTCCGAATGGCGATTTTCCAACAGTAAAGTCACCAAATCCCGAAGAACCTGAAGCTTTAACGATGGCGCTGGCTCTCGCAGAAAAACTTAATGCGGATATTGTAGTGGGAACTGACCCGGATTGTGACCGATTGGGTGTTGCTGTTAGAAATACAGAAGGGAAAATGACCTTATTGAATGGGAATCAAACGATGGTTTTGATGACGGCGTTCTTGTTGGAGCAATGGAAAAAACAAGAAAAAATAAATGGCAAACAATTTATTGGATCTACCATTGTATCTACTCCGATGATGTTAACTTTAGCCGATGCATATGACGTGGAGTGCAAAGTGGGCTTGACTGGATTTAAATGGATTGCGAAGTTTATCAAAGATTTTCCCGAATTGGAATTTATCGGAGGCGGCGAAGAAAGTTTCGGATTTATGGTCGGTGATGCTGTTCGCGACAAAGATGCAGTTGCTGCTACTTTGTTGATTTGCGAAATTGCGGCGTTGGCGAAAGCAAATGGAAGTTCCGTGTATCAAGAATTATTGAACTTATATGTAGATCACGGGTTTTACAAAGAATATTTAGTTTCCTTGACTAAGAAAGGTATTGATGGATTACGAGAAATCAATCAAATGATGGTGGATATGAGAGAGAATCCTGTGAAGGAAATCAATGGTAAACGCGTTTTGATGTTGGAAGATTATAAAAAATCTATTGCTAAAAATCTGTTGACTGGTAAAGAAGAAGCAATGACAGTTCCCAAATCTGATGTATTGATTTATTATACAGAAGATGGTGCTAAAATCGCAGCACGTCCGAGTGGAACAGAACCTAAAATAAAGTTTTATGTGAGTGTGAATGCGGAATTAGATGCCGTTGAAAACGCACCTCAAGTGGAAGCTGTTTTAGACCATAAAATCAAAAATATTTTGACCGATTTAAACATTATTTAATGCATAATTTCAGAAAAATAATTCCTTTTATTCTGCCGTATAAAAAGTACGCGTATTTGAATATTTTATTCAATGTGTTGTACGCTTTTTTCGGAACACTTTCCTTCTTAGCCTTGATGCCAATGATGGATGTCCTATTTGGGCAAACGAACAAAAACTATACTATGCCTACCTACGAAGGTCTGTATAGTTTAAAAAAATATTTGGGAGATTATCTGAATTATTATTTAACGATGACCACCGAGCAATCTGGAATTGGCACAACGCTTTCTATATTGGTCATTGGTATTATTTCTATTTTTCTTCTAAAAAATCTATGTGATTACTTGGCGATGTTTTTTATTACTTTCTTACGCAACGGGATTTTGCGTGATATGCGGAATGCGATGTATAAAAAAACCATCGAATTACCTATTGCTTTTTTCTCAGAGAAAAGAAAAGGAGATACCATTTCGAGAATTGCTAGTGATGTTGCTGAAGTACAGTCATCAATGCTATCGATTTTGGAATTGATTGTAAAAGAACCGCTAACAATACTATTCACAATCATTGCAATGTTTACGATTAGTGTAAAACTAACTGTGTTTGTATTTATTTTTATTCCTGTTTCAGGTTATATCATTTCGTTAATTGGTAAACAATTGAAGAAAAAATCTACTCGAGCACAACAAGAACAAGGTGTTTTTCTATCTACAATTGAAGAAACTTTAGGCGGATTAAAAGTGGTTAAAGGCTATAATGCAGAAGGATATTTCAATAGAATTTTCCAAGAATCTACAGATCGTTTTTTTAAGTTATCGAATAGTATTGGCAACAGACAAAATATGGCGTCCCCGATGAGTGAATTTTTAGGAATTATGGTAATTGCTATATTACTATGGTATGGTGGCCATATGGTTTTGATAGAAAAAACCTTGAAAGGTGCCGCCTTTATTACCTATATGGGATTGGCTTATAATATTCTTACACCAGCAAAATCCATTTCGAAAGCGTCGTATGCTGTAAAAAGGGGAAATGCTGCTGCAGAACGGGTACTTGAAATTCTAGAACAAGACAATCCAATTACGAGTAAAGAAAACGCAATTTGTACTCGTACATTTAAAGATTCGATTATATTGAAAAATGTTCAATTCAAATATGAAAAAGAATTGGTTTTGAAAGATTTTTCATTAAACATTACCAAAGGACAAACGGTTGCTTTAGTAGGGCAATCTGGAAGTGGGAAAAGCACCATTGCCAATCTATTGACACGTTTTTACGATGTGAATTCTGGAAGTATTGCAATTGATGGAATTGACATCAAAGACATAGAATTACATTCCTTACGTTCGTTAATGGGATTAGTTACTCAAGACAGTATTTTATTTAATGATACCATTAAAGCCAATCTTTCACTAGGAAAATTAGACGCTTCCGACGATGAAATTATTGAAGCATTAAAAATTGCCAATGCGTATGAATTCGTAAAAGATTTACCCAATGGCATTTATAATAATATAGGAGACAGTGGTAACAAACTTTCGGGTGGACAAAAACAGCGATTAAGTATCGCTCGAGCGGTTTTAAAGAATCCTCCAATAATGATTTTAGATGAAGCGACATCAGCTTTGGATACAGAAAGTGAGAAATTGGTGCAAGTGGCTTTGGAAAATATGATGCAAAACCGAACTTCGATTGTGATTGCACATCGATTATCGACGATTCAAAAAGCGGATTTAATTATTGTGATGCAAAAAGGAATTATAGTAGAACAAGGGAATCATGAACAATTAATTGCACTAAACGGAACGTATAATAAGTTAGTGAATATGCAATCGTTTGAATAATACTCAATTAGTAATAATCACAAATTCTTATGACACAAGGTAAATTTAGAGTTTTGTTTATCGTTCTTTTTTCATGCATTTATTTCGGACTAACTTTCTTAATTACGGAGGAAAAATTATCCCATTTTATAATAATATGGGCATTATTAAGTTTTACTTTGGGTCAATACTCCATGCGATTTCCAAAGGAATAGTTTTTAAACCATATGCAGCTCAATATTGAATTATGTATCACATCGATCCCAATATTAAGTTACCCACTGATCCGAACACCATCGTTTGGAAATACTTAGACTTGTCGAAATTTGTCGATTTGTTATTGTATCGCAAACTTTTTATGTCGCGTTCTGACAAATTCGAAGATCAATATGAAGGCACTTTTAGTGAACCCACTTTTGAAGAAATTCGAAAACTTTCTATTGACAATCCTGATTTTTTAGATTATTATAAGATTCATCGTAAAAATGTAGTGATTAGTAGTTGGCACATCAATGAATACGAGTCGTTTGCAATGTGGCAAATTTTTACTCAAAAAAGTGAAGGCTTGGCAATTCAATCCACTTTAGGAAGATTGCAACAAGCTTTACTTCCAGAAAAAACCTACCAACAGCATATTGGAGAAGTAAATTATATCGATTACAAAAAAGAGTATATTCCTTTTGACAATGCTTTTTTTCCGTTTTTATTCAAAAGAAAAAGTTTTCAATACGAACGTGAAATTCGAATTATTTCGGATGTAAGCCAACACAATTTGATGATTGATAACGGGCTGAAAATAGACATTGATATCAAGCAATTGATAGAAAAAATATACATCCATCCTAAGTCAGAAAACTGGTATAAGAATTTGGTAATAGAATTGGTAAAACGGTTGGGTTTTGATTTCGAAATAGAGAAATCAGATTTAGAAAGTGATATTCTAATTTAGAAAGATCTTCTTAAATAGGATTGTATTCATTAGATTTCCAATCTTTATTCGACAAATCAATATAGTGATAATGAAGTTTATCTTTTTTGTCAAATTCACCATTTTTATCGGTGTCTTCAATAGTTCTAAAATACAATCGATTGATGGATTCAACTACATTCCAATCGATTAATTCTTGAAAATCAACAGAAATTTTGATAAATCGATTTCCCGAAATATCACTAAGATACAAACACTTTATATCGTTATCATCTAATGTAAGGTCTTTGTTGGTATCCATATCTTCTATAACATACACTAAAATCTGTTGTTTTGTTTTGTCTGCAATAGATTTTAAATACGTTATAGATTGTATTACTATATCCTTATCCGTTAAAGTTTTGATGGAATCTTTACCTATTTGTTGCATTTTCACATTACGTAAAAAGCCTGTAATTTGATATTCACTATAATTTGAAACCTTATAATTCAATTGATTTCCTCCTCTTGAAGAAGAATCATAGTTTTTATCAGAAACGCTCAATTGACCAATTGGGAAAAGTAGATAATTGGTGCCTTCCATTTGAATAGGCAAATCGGCAACTTCAATTTTAGTAGTATCATCTATAGGAACTATTACTACTTTAGAAGGGTTTTCGTAAATTACTTTTGGTGTTTCAACTTCTTTTTTACAACTGAAGAGAAACATAAAAATACTACAGAGTATTATTTTAAAAAAGTATTTCATTGCAATGGATTTGAAAGTCAAAAATACAAATTAAATCTATAATTTAATAGATAGTTTCAGATTGAAAACACGGTTCGTCAAATAATTAGGTATACCATATTGATTTTTGGTGTATACATCTCTAACCCACGTATTGGTTATGGCGTTTTGATTATTGAACATATTGAAAATTTCAAAACCAAGAGAAATATCTTTAAATTTCTTTAACCAATGACCTGCTCGACGTTGGGCATTTTTTTCAGTAAAAACATAATTAAATCCAACATCTACTCTGCGATAATCTCTCAAACGAGATTGATATACGTAGGGGTCGGCATAAGAAGGAGATCCTCCCGGTAAACCTGTGTTATAAACTAGATTCAAATATATTTTTACACTTGGAATATTAGGCATATAATCTTGGAATAAGATAGCGAATTTAAATCGTTGATCGGTTGGTCTTGCGATATCTCCTTTATTATCAATGTTTTCCTTAGTTTTTAAATAACTAAAACTAAACCATGATTCCGTTCCGGGAACGAATTCGCCATTCAAACGCAAATCTAATCCTTGAGCAAAAGCGGTGGCGTTATTATTCGCGGCATATCGAATTCGGACGTTGTCTAAAGTATAGGGGTTAACATCTGTAAGTGACTTATAATAGGCTTCAGTTACCATTTTAAAGGGGCGACCCCACATTTTGAAACTATAATCATTACTTATAACAATATGAAGTGAAGATTGTGCTTTTACGTTCGGATTTACTACTCCGAATTGATCCCGCAATTCCCTATAAAATGGGGGTTGATAATAATAACCTCCTGAAACACGGAAAACCATATCTTTTTTCCAATCGGGTTTGATGGCAAATTGTGCTCTTGGGCTGAATACTGTTTGACTATCACCATTGATATTGTCTCCCGTCACTTGCCATTGATGTGCTCGAACTCCTGCATTATACCAAACATCACTGCTTCCTAATTTATCTTTTAAACTCCATTGTACGTAACCAGAAAATCGGTCAATGGTTGCAAAATTTTTAGCTCGCACATTTTGATATGGAACTAGTGGACCAACATAAGAATTGTAGGGTTGGTCATTTGTTGGAAGTGTAATGATTGGTGGATTCAATGAAAATCCTGCAGAGTCAATGACTTCCCATTCAACAATTCTATCTCGAATATCTTCTCGAGTATATTTAAATCCCCATTCTATTTGATGTTTTTTTACATCATGAAATCCTTTAACCTCAGTATTGACTATTAAAGCATCCAAATCATTTCTAGCATGATTTAATTGTGTTCCAATCGCACGACTAAAAGTTACGTCTCCAAATGTTTCTGAACCTATATTTCCATCTACTTCCCCTAACGCGTACTGTGCAAAAATGTCAAAATATTCTTGCTCTAAGGTGTGATAAGCTGAGCCAATCCATTTTAAAGTGAATGAATCGTTAACTTTAAATGTAGTTTTTAGGGCTCCAAAATAGGTATCGTAGCGGTCTTTTTCTTGTCCTTCATAAAACACTTGCAATGCAATAGGTTCTGAAATGGTTCCAAAATTAGTCTGACGTGTTAAGGGTTGGTAATTGTATTTGTTTTGAGAAATATTCCCTAAAAAACTAAACTGCCATTTTGTAGAAGGAATGTAAGTTACATTAGTTTGAACATCGGCAAAAGTTGGGCGAAAATTAGTTTGAGTTTCTTGACTTTTCACCAAAAGACTATTGTCTCTATAGCGAACTCCAGTAATGGCTGCCCATTTTTGATTTTTAGATGCGGCTTCTACTGAGACTGCGCCACCTAAATAACTCGCATCCAATGAAGCACCAAATTTGGTAGGTCTTCGATAAGTGATATCTAATACCGAAGACAATTTATCTCCAAATTTAGCTTGAAAACCACCTGCTGAAAAATCAACATTTTGAACTAAATCAGTATTGGTAAAACTCAATCCTTCTTGTTGTCCAGATCGAATTAGAAAAGGGCGATAGATTTCAATTTCATTGACATACACCAAATTCTCATCATAATTTCCTCCTCTAACGGAATATTGTGTACTCAATTCATTATTTGAATTTACGCCAGGTAAAGACTTCAAAATATTTTCAACACCAGCATTAGCTCCTGGTATTTTTCGAATAACTTGAGGTTCAATTGTCGTTATTCCTTGAATTCTTTTTTTGTTATTCGAGATTACAATAACTTCACCTAAACCCTCCGCTTTATCATTCAATACTACATTGAACTCATAATCTTCGTTAGGCTTTAATTCTAGAGTTACGGTATTTTTTTTTAAAGAAACGTGAGTAAAAAGAAGTTGAATTTTCTTATTAGCAGGAATCGTTAGTTCATAAAAACCATTTGCATTTGTTTTCGTGTTTTTCCCTTCTGCAGCTACATTTACTTCATCAACAGGTTGGTTATTTTCATCTAAGATAATCCCTTTAACTCTTGCTGTTTGGGCAAAACTTACCAATCCTATAAAGAAAAAAAGGATTGAGAGTCTATATACATTCGTTTTCAATAGTAATTATTTTATTTTTTTGGACTTGTAAAAAATGATGTTTCAAAGATAGAAGAATTTCCAAGATTATCAGAAACAATCAATTTTAATTGATTTTCGCCTTCTAATAGTTGTTCATCCTCTAATTGACAGAATATTCGATTGGTTTTAGCATCATATTCAAATAATATCCAGTTTTGATTTAGGAAACCGTTATACGTTTTGATGCCTGATAAATCATCCGTTATTTTAAAAACTAAAACTTTTTCTTTGTTCAACACTTTTCCTTCAATCAGCCTTAGACTAACAATTTTAGGGGCTATCGTATCTTGTACTAATGCAAATTGACCAAGATTTTTGGTATACGTAGAAAACGTATTAGTAGCAAATTTAGTACTGTTGTATTTTTTTCTATTCCCATCAATTGATGCAATAAAGGTCTTTTCCTTATTAATTATTGTTGAATCGGTCATTGTAATTTTAAAATTACTATGAACAGGAACGTTGTCATCATGCACAGTCATAATCTTATTCGCCACTTCAAATTTTAAATAGAAATCTTCATAAAAAGTATTGGCTGGAAAGAAAACTTCCATATTGTCTTTTTCATATATATTATCAACGGCAGCATTTAGAAAATAATTGGTCTTTTGTTTGACTTCTGAAACTGTAGCAGTTTGGTTTAAAAATTCTATAGGAATATTAATGGTAGTTTTATTTTCATTAAAGTCCGAAATTTCAATTCGATACATTTTAGAAAAATTGGGAGAAATATTTAGGATTCCATTTGAGTTAGTTGCTTTTAAATTACTAAACGAATAAGGTCTTTTCATAAATAATCTTTGCACTCTTTGCAGAGTTGATTTATACCTTGGAAAATCTATTAATGCATTGACAAATCGACCTTCATCAAAAACTAAAGAATCAAATTGATATCCAAAACACGGGCTTCCATTAGAAAATGTTTCCACTTTATAAACGCCATTTAAATTATAGGATACATTATCAAAATCAGAACAAATAATACCAAAACCAATACTTCCCTCAGCAAAAACCTTCTCAGAAATATAAGTACCATCTTTTTGCAATGCTAAATTGATTACAATGGGTCGTTTGGATTGATTTGCAATACTTGTACTGTCGATAGGATACACTAAAACACTAGAAATAAATGGTTTTTTAGTATCAAGAATAAACTTATCAAAACCAAAAAACAAAGGATTAATAGTCTTTTCTGTTTGTGTATCTCGAATTTCAAAGTGCAAATGAGGGCCTTCTGACCCTCCTGTATTTCCTGAAAATGCAATGGTATCGCCTTTTTTTACTGGAAGTTCATTAGGATTTGGAAACAATTCAATTTCAAAAGATTGCTGTTTATAATGCTCCTTTTTAATAAAATTTTGAATAGCACCATATCCTTTTTTAAGGTGACCATAAACGGTAGTATAGCCATTTGGATGTGTTACATAAATCGCTTTACCATAACCAAAAGTGGAGATTTTAATTCTGGAAATATAACCGTCTGCAACGGAAAAAACGGGCAAACCTTCTTTCTGTTGCGTCTTAAAATCAAATCCAGCATGAAAATGATTGGGTCGTAATTCTCCGAAGTTACCCGCCAATTGAATAGGAATATTTAATGGAGACTGAAAATAATCCTTTGGATAATTGGTTTGAGAAAAAATAGGCGTGTAAAAAATCAAAAGTGCAAATAAAAATTTCATGGTGTATAGTTTTTGTCTAAGGTAAAAAAAAGGAAATAAATTTTATGTAATTATTTAAAAAAATATCATAACAAGTTATTTTCCAAATCATTAAAACTTTGATTTCTATAATATTCAAAATTTTAGAAAAAGTATTGGTTTAATTCAATTGGAATGTTAACTTTGTTGAGATAAGTAATGAACCCGTATTTAGAATGAGTGAAATTGTAGAAATTATTGATACTCTTGAAAGTAGGCTCAAAAAACTATTACAAAAAATAGATAGTTTAGAGCAAACTTCTTCATCATTAAAAGAAGAGATTCATAAAAATACAACCATCATACAAAATCAATCTCAAGAGATAGATGTTTTAAAAAAACAGTATGAATCCTTAAAAATTACAAATTCATTACTTGGCAGTGAGGAAAATAAAAGAGATACAAAGCTGAAAATAAATTCATTAATTCGTGAAATTGATTACTGTATAGCACAGCTATCTGATTAGTAAAATATGGACGAAAAGCTTAAAATAAAATTATCAATTGCCGATAGAATCTATCCTTTAACGGTAGAAATGTCGCAAGAAGAAGGATTGAGAAGTGCTTCTAAAAAAATTGATGTGATGATTAAGCAATTTGAAGAAAATTATGCTGTTAGAGACAAACAAGATGTATTGGCGATGTGTGCCTTGCAATTTGCGTCTCAATTAGAACAGAAGCAAATTGACAATTCAATTGATGGTAAAGAAACCATTGAACGAATTAAAAAAATTAATGATTTATTGATTCATTATCTCGACAAGTAATACGTTCTTAAACATAGACTAAAAATACTGCCTACATTAGTTACTTTTTGGTAAACTCAACACTAACAAATTAGAATGAGCAAATCATCACTTCTAAAGCATGCCACGCTTCGGCGAGGAAACTTGAACAGTGAGTTAGCTCTAAACTTGTCTTATCGAGTTTATTCATTACATCTAATGTAGGCTTTTTTATATAATTAATTTAACAAACATGGACATTTTAACAATACTAATTTCCGGTCTAGTCGGAATTGCTGGAGGCTTCGGGATTTCAAAAATCATGGAGAAGTCGAACGTATCTAACTTAATAAAGAACGCTAAAAAAGAAGCTGCTTCCATATTAAAAGATGCCAATTTGGAATCTGAAAACATCAAAAAAGACAAGATGCTTCAAGCCAAAGAAAAATTTATCGAATTGAAAGCGGAACACGAACAAGTGATTCTTTCTAGAGATAAAAAAATGGCAGAAGTAGAAAAAAGGGTTCGCGATAAAGAATCTTTAGTTTCTAATGAATTAGCGAAAGCAAAAAAAGTAAACGATGATTATGAAGCAAAAACCATTGAGTATACTTCTAAAATTGAAATATTAGAAAAGAAGCAACAAGAGGTGGAACGAATGCATAAAAGTCAGTTAAATCAATTGGAAGTAATCTCTGGTTTATCTGTAGATGACGCAAGAGAACAATTGATGGAAGGCTTAAAAGGCGAGGCTAAAACCAAAGCTATGGCCCACATTCAAGATACTATTGAAGAAGCTAAATTAACTGCTCAACAAGAAGCCAAAAAAATCATTATCAATACTATTCAACGAGTTGGGACAGAAGAAGCTGTTGAGAATTGTGTTTC
>CANHMG010000079.1 GCA_947461795.1 Flavobacteriaceae bacterium
ACGCCTGCTACAAAAAAACAGAAAAATTATGCCAAGATCAGTAAATTCAGTTGCTAAAAGAGCAAGAAGAAAAAAGATAATGAAGCAAGCCAAAGGTTTCTTTGGTCGTCGTAAAAACGTTTGGACAGTTGCGAAAAATGCGGTAGAGAAAGCCATGTGCTATGCTTACCGTGACAGAAAAGTGAATAAAAGAAATTTCCGTGCTTTATGGATTCAACGTATCAACGCTGGAGCTCGTTTGGAAGGAATGTCGTATTCACAATTTATGGGTAAAGTAAAAAAGAACGGTATCGAATTGAACCGTAAAGTTTTAGCCGATTTAGCAATGAATCACCCAGAAGCTTTCAAAGCTGTACTTCATAAAGTAAAATAAACGTTTTATCAACTAGATTTAGAATTACTTACTATAGAGAAACCCGTTCGAAAGAGCGGGTTTTTTGTTTATTGAGTTACTGTGAAGCTGAGTGTCTGAGCTACTGAGTTTTTTTGGGGCGTGACCACAAGGGTCAGGCTTTCAGCTTTATCTTTTTTGCTTCGTTCCTCACAAAAAAGGATATCGCCGCAATCCTTCACGCAATCTTCAACAAATAGAAAGTTTATCTTCTAATCGAAAACCTCAAACTTCTCCCCATCAAAACTGGCAAACACCATACTCGGATGGGAATCCTGATGAAACATATTGCCATCACCATCAATCGCAATAGCACCCGCGAATCCGTCGTAAGGTAATAATTCATCAAAGGTTTTGGCAAATGCAGCTTGCAGTGTAAAACCATCGGTGACACGGGTTACGATTTTAGCGGCCGTCGCATTGCTGACGATATCTTCGCCAACACCCGTTAAACTCACACCACAAAATTCATTGGCATAATTTCCAGCCACTGTTGCTGAATCCGAAATACGCCCTGGGATTTCAAATCCTTTGCCACCAGTGGAAGTAGCAACAGCAAGTCTTCCGTTACTGTCCAAAGCCACACAACCCACAGTTCCTAATCCAGCTGATTCGAGTTTGGCTTCATATTCAGCACGTCGTTGTGGAATCTCGGTAGAAAATTTTTCAAATCCGTGTTGCCGAGCGAAATGGGTTGCTCCACTTCCGCCTAAAACGCGGTCGTCAACTTTCATTAAAACTTCCGCGACTTGAATCGGATTTTTGACTTCTTCTATATTAATAACACCACTCATTTTCTGAGTGGTTCCATCCATCAAAGAAGCACTCATCCGAATTTTACCATCGCTTTGAATTTGAGACCCAATTCCTGCATTAAACAACATATCATCTTCCAAAAGCGACACTGCATAAACAACCGTTTCCAAAGCCGTATGTGCTTTTAAAAAAATATAGGAATCCATCACAATTTGCTTCAAAGCATTTTGCTTCGCTACTTTGGTTTCGTGATTGGTGGAAGACTCGGAGAAAAAACCGCCGTGAATGATGATTTTCATAGTTAGAATTTTAGACTCGCCCTTCGGGCTTTAGAAACGTTTCACTTAGGACCCGCCCTCTGGGCTTTAGAGACATTACATTATCGACAAAATGGTTTGTCCAAAACGAAGTGTGTCTAAAGGCGTAGCCGTTTCTTTAGCGCAGTGTGTCCAAAAGCGCAGCGCGTCTATTAAACGTATTGCGACGACTTAATCGTCATCTTAAAAGTACTCAAATCAAACGTATCATTGATGCTCATTACATGCGTCACCAAATGATTGATCGATATCGGTTGCCCTAATTCTACTTGCGTCAAATTGGTATCTTTGATCTCGCGACCATCAACTAAAATTACAAGCCCAGAACCTATCGCTTCCATTTTATTATTATCGGTAATCAACAGTCCCGTGTCTTCTCCCAAACCAATTCCCAGCACTTTTGGGTTACCAACTACCGATTGAAACAAGCGCCCAATTCTGCCACGTTGCACAAAATGAGTATCGATAATCACGCCGTCAATCAGACCCAAACCACTAGTGATTTTCACTTCGCCTTTCAGCAAAGCCTCGGAACTACTGCCTTGGTAAATCATATTACTTGATGCAGCAGCCGCTCCTGCAGAAGTGCCCGCATAGATAAAATCTTCGTTATGGTATTTGTCTAAGATTATATCGTGAAAAGCAGTTCCGCCTAAAATAGAAGTCAAACGCAACTGATCTCCTCCAGTAAACATCACCACATCGGCAGCTTTCAATCGTTCTAAAACCTCAGGTTCCATCGCTTGTTCGCGTTTTTCGATGTGAAGAACATCCACGTTATTCGCGCCTAAATACGCAAATGCTTTCACGTATTCTGGACCAATTTCACGGGGAATTTTAGAAGCAGTTGTAATCACTTCCACCCGCGATTGCTCTTTGTGTTTCGATTCTTCTATGATGCGTTTTAATATTCCAGCTTCAAAAAAGTTTAAATTCTTAGCTGCATTTTTATCTAAATCGGTTTCTGTAAAACTTCCTTTGTCTACGGCACCACCTATAATGATTAATTTTCCTCGTATGTTCATCTGGTAAAAATAACCAAAAATTAAAATCCACCAAATCTATTTGTGGTTTTTGAACCAAATGTTTTAACGTTCTTATCAACAGTTTTTCTCACTTGCTCCTTTATCTTTGTTAAGGATTGATATGCCTTCCGCTTCTCTTCAGGCCAATCCTTAACAAAGGATGCCGACTCACTCGAGTGTAGCAATTAGGCGAAGCAATCGGGGCTGTTTTTTCACGCAATTCTTTCTCTCGAACAGATGCTAAAATTTTGAAAATCAAAACGCTATATTGAAACATATTCAAAAGAATAAAATAAATTTTGCGAAACCAACTAAAAAATCTATTTTAGTCAACCAAATCTTCTTACATTTAACAAATTCATTAGTAAAACTAAAACAAACTCCTCTAAACGATAGTCATGAAAATACTTAAAGTACAAGCACTCCGCGGACCAAATATTTGGAGTGTTCAAAGAAAGAAACTGATCCAAATGCGTTTGGACTTAGAGGAAATGGAGCAATTTCCCACCAATAAAATAGAAGGTTTCCGCGAACGTATCGAAACGATGTTTCCAACAATGATTGAACATCGATGTTCAGAAGGAGTTCGTGGTGGATTCTTTTCCCGCATTGAAAGAGGCACTTGGATGGGACATGTCATCGAACATATCGCACTCGAAATCCAAACTCTTGCCGGAATGGAAACTGGTTTTGGAAGAACTCGTGAAACCAAAACTCCTGGAATTTATAATGTAGTTTTTAGTTATACCGAGGAAAATGTAGGCATGTTCGCCGCAGAATCTTCCGTCAATATTGCGAATGCCTTGATAAAAGGAGAAGTATATGATTTAGAGGCCGACATCAAAAGAATGCGAGAAATTCGGGAACGTGTGCGACTCGGACCAAGTACTGGAAGTATTGTGGAAGAAGCGGTTATCCGTGACATTCCATGGATTCGCCTCGGAACCAATTCCTTAGTGCAATTAGGATACGGTATCAATCAAATGCGTTTTCAAGCAACCATAACCTGCAAAACCAGTAGCATCGCTGTTGATATTGCTTGCAATAAAGAACAAACCAAAAAAATGTTAGATGATGCCTCTATTCCAGTGGCAAGTGGCGGAATTTGCGTTGACGAAGAAGATTTAGAAGCTGTAGTGAAAAAAATTGGCTATCCAATCGTACTCAAACCATTGGATGGAAACCACGGAAAAGGCGCTTCAATCAATGTAAAAACATGGGAAGATGCCGTTGAAGGATTGGCGTATGCTAAAAAATATAGCCATCGAATTATCGTGGAGAAATTTATTACGGGTTTCGACTTCCGAGTTCTGATTATCGATAACAAATTGGTTGCAGCTGCCAAACGGGTGCCTGCTCATGTGGTAGGCAACGGAAAAGATTCGATTCAACAACTTATTGATACGACTAATTTAGATCCACGTCGTGGTTATGGCCATGAAAATGTGCTAACCGAAATTGATGTCGATCGCGATACCACCGATTTATTAGAAAAATTAAATTATACTTTAGAAACGGTTCCTAAAAGCGGGGAAACAGTCTATCTAAAATCGACTGCTAACCTAAGTACAGGAGGAACTTCTGTAGATGTAACCGACATGATGCATCCTGAAAATGTATTCCTTTGCGAACGAATTTCTCGCGTCATCGGATTAGACATTTGTGGTGTCGATATCATGGCTGAAAACCTGACGCAACCTTTGAAAGAAAATGGTGGTTGCATATTAGAAGTTAATGCTGCTCCTGGTTTCCGTATGCACTTAGCACCATCGGAAGGTTTGCCAAGAAATGTAGCTTCTCCTGTAATCGATATGTTGTATCCTCCGGGAAAACCAAGTCGAATTCCAATTATTGCCGTAACAGGAACCAACGGAAAAACTACCACTACCCGATTGCTAGCACATATTGTGAAGAACAACGGCTATAAAGTCGGCTTCACTACATCGGACGGAATTTACATTCAAAATCACATGCTCGAAAAAGGCGACACAACCGGACCCGTTTCTGCTGAATATATTTTGAAAGATCCAACCGTAGAATTTGCAGTATTAGAAACCGCTCGTGGTGGAATTCTTCGTTCCGGATTAGGATTTAGCCGCTGTGATATTGCAGTGATTACGAATATTCAGGAAGATCATTTAGGATTAAGCGACATACACACTTTAGAAGATTTGGCCCGTGTGAAAAGTACCGTGGTGAAAAGTGTCAAAAAAGATGGCTGGGCAATTTTGAATGCAGAAGACGAACAATGCGTTAAAATCGGACAGGAATTAAGTTGCAATGTAGCTTATTTCAGCATGGACGAAGAAAATACTTTGATTAAGAAATTATGCAAAGAAGGTAAAATTGTTTGTGTGTACGAAAACGGCTTTATCACCGTCAAAAAAGGGGAATGGAAAATCCGCATCGAACGTGCCACACACGTGCCATTGACCATGGGTGGAAAAGCCAAATTTATGATTGGGAATGTACTTGCTGCAACTTTAGCAAGTTATTTACAAGGCTTTAAAACCGAAGATATTAGTACATCCTTACAAACATTCATTCCGAGTGCCGCACAAACTCCAGGTCGAATGAATATTTTCGACTTCAAAAAATTCAAAGTATTAATTGATTTTGCTCACAATCCATCAGGATATTTGGGAGTAGAAGATTTCTTACAAAGTGTCGTAGCCAATAAAAAAATTGGAATTATTGCTGGTGTAGGTGATCGTCGTGACGAAGATATTAAAGAATGTGCCAAAATCGCAGGAAGAATGTTTGATCACATTATCATCCGTCAAGAAAAGCATCTCAGAGGGAGAACCGAAGAAGAAATTATCGGATTGATTCTAGAAGGGATTGCCGAATCCGGAAGAAACGTCACACACGAAATTATCACCAAAGAAGTAGAAGCCATCAAACACGCTATCAACAGTGCGGAAGAAGGAACTTTTATCACAGCTTTGAGCGATGTGGTGACCAACGCTATAGAAATTGTTCAAGAATACCTCGATAAAGAAAACGAACAAGAATAGATTTTATAAATTATGTAACAAAGAATACTGTTAATAGACCAACTGCTGTCTTTGACAGTATTCTTTTTTTATACCTTTGTTTCACACGTAAAAAAACCATTATGAATAAAATTTTAGTATTCCTTGTAAGTTGTAGTTTTGTATTTTCAGCTTTAGGTCAATCCAAAAAAATCACACTAGAAGAATCCGTTCTTCAACAAAATCGCCAATTTAGAGCCGACAAATTATTAGGTTTCCAATGGATTCCAGACACCAATAAATACATTTATTTTGCTGAAAGCGGAAAAAAATTAATGACCGCTTCCACAACCAATAATACTGCGACAGAATTAATTTCATTAGCCGATTTCAATAAAGCGTTAGGAACCGATTTAAAATCATTTTTCGGAATAGAATCTAAAGATTCCTCTACGTTTACAATTTCAAATGGCGCTAAATTTTATGAGTACAATACCGTAACCAAAACCGGAAAACTTACTGCAGAATTTGCAGATTCAGAGGAAAATCAAACGTATGATACTGCAAAAGAAAATATTGCTTTCACCAACAAAAACAATGTATTTTATTTAACTAAATACAACCAAAAAGTACAAATCACTAACGAAACCAATGAAGCTATTGTTTCAGGTCAGTTTTTTGCACGTAATGAATTCGGTATTGACAAAGGAATTTTCTGGTCACCAAGAAACAGTTACATCGCTTTTTATCAAAAAGATCAATCAGAAGTAGCCGATTATCCGATTTTAGACATTAACGAAACTCCTGGAAAATTAGAATCTATCAAGTATCCAATGATCGGGCAAAAAAGTGAAAAACCACGAGTAGGCATCTATAGTCTAGCGGCAAGACAAACTGTTTATATTAAACCAAGAGGAAATTCAGATGATTATTTAACCAATCTTTCTTGGACTCCAGACGAAAAATATATCTTAATAGCTGAGCTAAATAGAGGTCAAAACGATATGTCTTTGAATGTCTACGATGCACAAAGTGGTGCCTATGTTCGTACTATTTTGAATGAAAAAAACAACAATTGGGTAGAACCAGAACATGCTGCTTATTTCCCGAATCCAAAATCGAATAACTTCGTTTGGTTTAGCGAAAAAGACGGTTTTCAAAACTTATATTACTACTCAATCGAAGGAAAACTAATCCAACAACTCACCAATAACAAATTTCCAGCAAGAGAAATAGTAGGAAATAACGCAAATGGTACCGAGATTTATTTCTCTGCTACAGGGGAGAATCCAACCAATATGTTGGCGTATAAAGTCGATTTAAAAGGAAAACAAACATTGATTACCAAAGATCTTGGCGTGCATACTGTTGCCATAAGTTCGGATAGTAATTGGTTTTTTGACGAATATTCCAACCATACTACACCCTCCAAATCGTTGTTGTACGATGCTAATTTAAAAGCCACAACCCTTTTACAAAGCACCAATAAATATGAAGGCTACGAAATGGGAACTTCCGAAATAAAAACCATCAAAGCGGCAGACGGAACTACTGATTTATATACGCGTTTAATCAAACCTAGCAATTTCGATCCAACCAAAAAATATCCTGTAATGGTATATGTTTATGGCGGCCCACACGCTCAAATGATTACGAATTCCTATTTAGATGGTGCCAATTTATGGATGTACTGGATGGCGGAACAAGGTTATTTAGTATTCACCGTTGACAATCGCGGTTCTGACAATCGTGGATTTGCTTTCGAAAGTGTCATTCACGGAAGATTGGGTGTCAACGAAATGGAAGATCAAATGAAGGGTGTTGACTATCTAAAATCCTTGCCTTATGTAGATGGCAATCGATTGGCAGTGCATGGTTGGAGTTTCGGTGGTTTTATGACAACTTCCTTAATGCTGCGAAAAGCAGATACATTTAAAGTAGGCGTTGCTGGTGGACCCGTAACCGACTGGAAATACTATGAAATCATGTACGGAGAACGCTATATGGATACCCCTGCAGAAAACCAAAAAGGATTTGATGAAGCGAGTACTTTGAATTACGTCAAAGATTTAAAAGGCAAATTGTTACTCATTCACGGAACTAGTGACGATGTTGTTGTAATGCAACACAATTTATCGCTCATCAAAAAATTCGTGGAAGCCGGAAAACAAGTAGACTTTTTCCCTTATCCGATGCACAAACACAATGTAAATGGCAAAGACAGAGTGCATTTAATGACGAAAGTCTTAAACTACATTATCGATAATAATAAATAGTATTCGGAGCTATTCCTGCTGTTCGTTCTATCTTTTTCTCAATTCTTTCAGGGTTTGGAACCCTGAAAGAATTGAGAAAAAGGATGCCACTACCATCAGGGCTAAAAATAAAAAATGCCAATCGAAAAAAGATTGGCATTTTTTATTTTAAAGTATCGAGACGCTACGTTTTCTGAGGTTTCTTTCTCGCCGCTGGAAACAAAACATTATTCAAAATCAATCGGAATCCTGGTGAATTCGGATGCAAATCCAAAACAGTAGGCTCATCCCCTACGCGATGCTGAAAGTCTTCTGGATCATGCCCTCCATAAAACGTAAAAAACCCTTTCCCTTTTTGTCCATGGATGTAACGTGCTTCGTCATTCAATTCGCATTTACCTAAAACCAAAACATTTGATTTGATTAATTCGTTATCAAAAGCAGTCGTTTGACCCATAAATCCTTTGACCAATTGCGTGTGATTTTGGCACAACATTGCAGGAATCACATCCCATTTCGCTGAGAAATCCATCAAGGTAAAGTAATCTTTTTCAAAAGGGATTTTTCTCTTTTCAGTCATGTCAATATCCGAGAATTCGTAGTGATCCGGTTTTCTGTCTAAAATAAAATTCTTGAAAGCAAACGTTTTAGAGTAATCAATTTTTGTCTGATAGTTACCATCACTAGCGTCCCCATCAAACATGGGTTCACAGATATCCACGCCTTCAGCAGACAATGCAATGTCAAAACTATCCGTTGCCGAACACATGGCAAACATAAAGCCACCACCAATAACAAAATCACGAATTTTTTTCGCGACAGCTAATTTCTCTTGCGATACTTTGGCATAGCCTAATTTAATAGCCAACGCTTCCGATTCTTTCTTTTGATCTATATACCAAGGTGCATTTCTATACTGGCCGAAAAATTTACCGTATTGTCCAGAAAAATCTTCATGATGCAAGTGCAACCAATCATAAAGTAGTAACTGGTCCGACAAAACTTCTTCATCATAAATTGGGGTAAATGGAATTTCAGCATAGGTCAAAACCATCGTAACAGCATCGTCCCAAGGTTGCTTTCCTTTGGGTGTATATACCGCCACTTTAGGTGCTTTTTCCAAAACTACCGTTTCCATATTTTGCGATGGACTTGAAATTTCTTCTAAAATTTGATTCGCCTCTGCATCGGATAAAAGTTCAAAACTAACACCTCGTATTTGACATTCCTTACGGATTTCAGGAGCGTCAGGCAAAAGAAAAGAACCCCCACGATAGTTGAGTAGCCAACTTGCTTTGTATTTTTTATCCAAACACCAATAGGTAATCCCGTAGGCTTTGAGGTGGTTTTTTTGTGTAGATTCATCCATAGGCAAAAGGATAAAACTTGCCTTAACCGATATAGAAAGTAAAAGGAATAATATATAGAAAGTGTTCTTCACTGCCATTCGTTTTAACTATAGGTATTCTTAGTAATTCGATTCAAAGATAACAGAAATTCTGTGAAGAAAAGCATAAAAAAATCCCGATAAACTCGGGATAAATTATTAAAAGGGAACATCACTATCATCATCTGGCGCATTCAAATTACTTCCAAATGCTTCATTGGGTGAAGGCAATGTTTTGGTAGAGAATGGATTGTCTTCATGATTCATTTTCGATGGTAAATCATCATATGCTCCGCCATAGTCATCCAAATTATCAAATTTACCGAGGTTTCCGATAAACTTCAAGCGGATATTTTCTAACGAACCATTTCGGTGTTTGGCAATGATAAACTCGGCTTGTCCTTGCGTTGGACTTTGTTCATCATCATCCCATTCATCAATTTTATAATATTCGGGGCGATAGATAAAGGAAACGATATCAGCATCTTGCTCAATCGCACCTGATTCACGAAGATCAGACAGTAAGGGTCTTTTGCTTGAACCACGTGTTTCTACGGCTCGAGACAATTGCGATAATGCAATTACCGGAACACTAAGTTCTTTGGCTAATGCTTTTAAGTTTCTAGAAATTGTAGAGATTTCTTGTTCTCTATTTCCCATTCCTTTACCGTTATTTCCGCCTGCAGTCATCAATTGAAGATAATCGACAATGATAAGTTTGATTCCGTGTTGTGAAGCTAGTCTACGTGATTTTGCACGTAAATCAAATATTGAAAGTGACGGTGTATCGTCTATATATAATGGTGCTTTCTCGAGGTTTTTTACTTTAATACTAAGTTGTTCCCATTCGTGTTTTTCGAGTTTTCCTGTACGCAATTTCTCCGAAGACAAACCTGTTTCTGAGGATATCAAACGAGTAATTAATTGTACGGAAGACATCTCCAAAGAGAACAATGCCACTGGATGTCCAAAGTCGATTGCTATATTTCGAGCCATCGAAAGTACAAATGCCGTTTTACCCATACCTGGACGAGCAGCAATGATAATCAAATCGGAAGGTTGCCAACCCGAAGTAATTTTGTCAAGTTTTTCAAAACCAGTTGCTATGCCGCTTAGTCCTTCTTTTCCAGCAATTTCTTCAATTCGTTTTTTGGCTTGAATGACTAAACTTTGAGCTGTTTCTGAACTTCTTTTGATATTACCTTGAGTAACTTCATACAATTTGGATTCGGCTTTGTCTAACAAATCAAAAACGTCAGTAGTCTCGTCATAGGATTCTTCGATGATTTCCGAAGAGATTTTTATCAAACTTCTTTGAATGAATTTTTGCAGAATAATTCGAGAGTGGAATTCTATGTGAGCCGAAGAAGATATTTTTTGAGTGAGTTGAATGAGGTAGAAATCACCACCTGCTAAATCAAGTTTTGCGTTCTTTCTAAGTTGGGCAGACACTGTTAATAAGTCAATTGGCTGAGTATCTGTGAATAACTCTACAATTGCTTCGAAAATATGCTTGTGAGCGTCCTTATAAAAGGCGTCTGGTTGAAGAATATCAATCACTTCATCTACTCCTTTTTTATCAATCATCATCGCACCCAAAACCGCTTCTTCAAGCTCTAAAACTTGAGGTGGAAGTTTCCCTTTCTCTAAATTAATGATGGTCGTTTTTTCGACACGAAGTGGGCTTATATTTTTGAAATTCTCCATGTTGCGAATGTAACTATAAAATAAAAAAAATGAGTGAGGAGTTATTACTGATAACTGTTGATAAATACTTTTATTTTGTTTATAACCATAAAAAAATCCGAAACCATAGGGCTTCGGATTTCCAATCTTACTTGTAAGATTTTACTCTTTGTATTCGCCCATTTTGCTGTATTTATCCATCCTCTGGGCTACTAATTCGGCTGTTGATAAATCTTTCAATTCGTTATACGCTTTAGTAATATATTGTTCTACTGTTTTAAAAGCAGTTTCTCTATCGTAATGTGCTCCACCCAATGGTTCTGGAATAACATCATCGACTAATTTTTGTTTTTTCATGTCTGTAGAAGTCAATTTTAGAGCTTCTGCAGCTTGTTCTTTGTATTCCCAACTTTTCCATAAAATAGACGAACAAGATTCAGGAGAAATTACGGAGTACCAGGTGTTTTCCATCATCATAACGCGATCTCCAACGCCAATTCCTAAAGCACCACCCGAAGCACCTTCACCAACAATTACGGCGATGATTGGTGTTTTAAGACGTGTCATTTCAAAGATATTTCTTGCAATGGCTTCTCCTTGTCCACGTTCTTCCGCTTCTAATCCAGGATAAGCGCCCGGAGTGTCGATTAAGGTTAGCACTGGAATACCAAATTTTTCAGCCATTTTCATCAAGCGCAAAGCTTTACGATACCCTTCAGGATTCGCCATACCGAAATTACGCATTTGACGAGTTTTGGTATTGTATCCTTTTTGTTGGCCTACAATCATAAAAGATTGACCGCCAATTTTTCCTAGACCGCCAATCATGGCTTTATCATCTTTGAAGCCCCGATCACCAAAAAGCTCTAAAAATGTATCACCACATAAAGCACGCACATGATCCATGGTATAAGGGCGATTGGGATGACGCGAAAGTTGCACACGTTGCCAAGCCGTTAGGTTTTTATAGATATTTCTTTTAGTTTCTTCTAGTTTCTTTTCGATTTGTTTGCAAGTAGCAGTTACATCTACATTGGATTCGGCACCAATAACTTGACATTTATCCAATTGGTCTTCTAGTTCTTTTATAGGGAGTTCAAAATCTAAATATTCCATAGGTTTTGTGTGGTATTAATTTTTGTTAGGAGAACAAAGATAAAATATAAAATTAGTAAGAAAAGAAATTTTTTATTTTAGTTACAAATAACTTATGAAATCCGA
>CANHMG010000080.1 GCA_947461795.1 Flavobacteriaceae bacterium
AAATGATGGATGACCACGTCGATTCTGGAAGTAATCCTTTAGAAATGGCCCAAGCAATCTATGCGATTATCCAGAATCCGAAACCAAAAGTGCATTATAGAATTGGCCTTTTTCTGCAGAAGTTTTCCATCGTTTTGAAGAAGATTCTTCCGGATAAATTCTATGAAAAGATGTTGATGAATCATTACAAGCTGTAAGGTGCAGAGGTACTGAGTCGCTGAGTGTCTGAGTAAAAATCTCAGCAACTTAGAAACTCAGGTACTCAGAAACTTGAAAAATAAGTTGTAATTTTACGCCCGCGTTAAGGATGGGAGCAAAGTGCCGTGCACTGCGGACAGCCTGACCCGGAGTTTACGGAGGGAAACGCCAAAACGATTAAACAAATCAACAAATCCACAAATAAACATTTATATATGAAATTTTTTATTGACACCGCCAATCTAAACGAAATTAAAGAAGCGCAATCGCTTGGAATTTTAGATGGCGTTACTACGAATCCGTCGTTGATGGCTAAAGAAGGAATTACTGGGAAAAACAGTATTTTGAAGCATTATGTAGATATCTGCAATATAGTAGATGGTGATGTAAGTGCTGAGGTTATTGCGACCGATTTTGACGGAATGGTTCGTGAAGGCGAAGAGTTATGTGAATTGCACGAGCAAATTGTGGTGAAATTGCCGATGACAAAAGAAGGAATTAAAGCCTGTAAATATTTTTCGGATAAAGGAGTTCGTACCAACGTAACCTTAGTGTTTTCGGCTGGTCAAGCCTTGCTAGCAGCCAAAGCAGGAGCGACGTATGTTTCGCCATTTATTGGTCGTTTGGATGATATTTCTACAGACGGATTAATTTTGATTGAAGAAATTCGTTTGATTTATGATAACTATGGATTTGAAACTGAAATTCTAGCAGCTTCTGTTCGACACACGATGCACATTGTGAATTGCGCAAAATTAGGTGCTGATGTGATGACGGGTCCACTTTCTGCAATTTTAGGATTATTAAAACATCCATTAACGGATAATGGATTGGCACAATTTTTAGCGGATTACGCGAAAGGAAATCAATAGAGATTTTTAGATTGTTGGATCTTTGGATTCGAATTTTATAAAATAAAAACGGGCTTCATCATGAAGCCCTTTTTTTTATCTAATAATCTAACGATCTAAAAATCCAGCAATCCAATCTACAGTTCTTTCTCAAAATTTACATCAAACAAGTTGGTGAAGGCATTTTTAATATTGCCATTTTGATCGAGGATAATAGTACGATGTACTTTCATTATGGCCCAATACGCTTTCAAATCTTCAAAGTTGGTACAACGATATTCTATAATTCCATTGTGATGTAATTCGGATAATTTAGATTTCCAGATTTTTTGGTCTTTGTCGAGATTGATTCCTATGAATTGATAATCAGGGTATTTTGCTTTCAAGGCGATTACTTTTTTATGAGCAGCAATCATGTGCGAGGACAATTTATCGGTCCATAAAAACAGGATGGTTTTCTTTTTAGTGATATCCTCGGAAGAGATTAGTTGATTGTCTGTGTTTACTAATTCAACTTTAGGTAAAGTATTACCAATTTTAAGCAATTGAATGGCATTACCAATTTTTAAAATTTCATTTTTCTTGCTTTTATCAGTAGAATACTTATAATAAGTTTCTAAAAATATTTGGTTATTCACCATGTTTTGATCTTCCAACAGATACGTAAAGGCAATATTATTGAGAATAGTGTTCTTTACACATTTATTTTTGATTAAACTGTCTGCAAAATTGAGTTTGTTGATATTGGTTCGAAGTGCAAGATCTAATGGTGTATAATGATTGTGATAATGTATCGCAGAAACGTTGTTGAGCATATGAGAAAGATACATTACAAAAGGAGAAAAGTTTGAAAGTTTGGTGTCATTGAAGTCGATATCTTTTCTAAAATCATAAAAGTTTGTCGGTAAATTTTCTATAACATCTTCGCCAGTACGCATCAAATGAGCCATCGGATAGATTTCTTTTTTTGAATAATGATGCAAATCTAAACTCGCTTTAGCGTATTTGTCAAAATTATCATTCCATTTGACGGCTTCTTTTTTTGTGGTATAAAATTTCTTTTTGGAAGCATAGGAGGAATCAATATTTTTGGAAAAATCCGCAATAGAATAATCGAAAACATCAAATGATTTGTTACGATCATCTTCGTTTTTCATATACATTTCCATCAAAAAATTATTTTTTCGATCACCTCTTCCGCAGAAAATTATTGAATTGTCGAAATCATTTGCATTGACACGCAACATAATACTATCGTTTTTATCAAAGTAAACGTATTGGTATTCGGGTTCGTTTTTAAACGTATACATTCCTGGTGTCAACGAATCGAATTTGATAAAAAAACGATTGTTGGCATCAATTTTAACGCTATCGATCACTTCAGAATTTCGACAGAAAAGGATGTATTGATTGGTTGGATTCGTTACTTCGCCTCCAAAATAGGCGGTATAATTATCTCCTTTAAACTCTTTGTTGCAAGAACAAAAAAGGGTAACTATTGATGAGGTTAATAGTAAAAGTGTATGTAGTTTGGTGCTATACATGTATACTAAGCTAGTCTACAAAAATATTCAGTTGCATCGATTAATTCTGTTAATGCAGCGTTAAATATATCACCTCTACATTTATTGGATTTTGGTCTTTAAAATCAGTCCTGTTTTTATACTTTTGCAAAAAATTTTATAAAATCTGAATTCATGTTAACAGTAAATAATTTATCCGTACAATTTGGCAAAAGAATCTTATTTGATGAAGTGAATACCACTTTTACTCATGGGAATATCTATGGTGTAATTGGTGCTAATGGAGCTGGAAAATCAACGTTTTTAAAAATCATTGCTGGAGATATAGATCCAACTTCTGGGCATATTCATTTGGAACCTGGAAAGAGAATGTCTGTTTTGAATCAGAATCATAACATGTTTGATGAGCATACGGTTTTAGAAACGGTGTTGATGGGGAATAAAGTTTTGTATGCTGTTAAAAAAGAAATGGACGAATTGTATCTCGACTATAATGATTCCAATGCCGATAGAATAGGAGAGTTGCAAGTGCAATTTGAAGAGATGAATGGATGGAATGCCGATTCAGACGCTGCTTCGATGTTATCCAATTTAGGGATTACTGAAGACAATCACTATACTTTAATGGGTGATTTGGATGGAAAATTGAAAGTGAGAGTATTATTGGCACAAGCTTTATTTGGGAATCCAGACATGTTAATCATGGATGAGCCTACGAATGACTTGGATTTTGAAACGATTGCATGGTTAGAAAATTTCTTGGCGAATTATGAAAATACGGTGATAGTAGTATCGCACGACCGTCACTTTTTAGATGCGGTTTGTACGCATATATCGGATATCGATTTTAGTAAAATCAATCATTATTCTGGGAATTATACATTTTGGTATGAGTCTTCCCAATTAGCTGCCAAACAAAGAGCGCAACAGAATAAAAAGGCAGAAGAAAAGAAACAAGAATTAGAAGAATTTATACGTCGATTTAGTGCGAATGTAGCTAAATCAAAGCAAGCTACATCAAGAAAGAAAATGATTAGTAAGTTGAATATTTCTGAAATCAAACCTTCAAGTCGTCGTTATCCAGCGATTATTTTCGACCAAGAAAGGGAAGCAGGCGATCAGATTTTGAATGTGCAAAACTTGAGTGCCTCTGTTGATGGAGACACTTTGTTTTCTGGCGTTGATTTGAATATGGCGAAAGGTGATAAAATTGTATTATTCTCGAAAGATTCCAGAGCAACTTCTGCTTTTTATGAAATTTTAAATGGACATCAAAAAGCCGATTCAGGAACTTATGACTGGGGAGTTACGACTAACCAAGCATATTTACCGGTGGATAATCATTCGTTTTTTGAAAATGATTATACTTTAGTGGATTGGTTGCGTCAATGGGCGAAAACCGAAGAAGAACGCGAAGAAGTAAATATCCGTGGGTTTTTAGGAAAGATGATATTCTCTGGAGAAGAAGCGTTGAAAACCAGTCGTGTTTTATCGGGTGGTGAAAAAGTGCGTTGCATGTTGTCACGAATGATGATGGAGCGTGCCAATGTGTTGATGCTAGACGAGCCTACCAATCACTTAGACCTAGAATCGATTACAGCTTTCAACAATTCCTTAAAGAATTTTAAAGGCTCTGTTATTTTTACAACACATGATCACGAGTTTGCTCAAACTGTAGGAAATAGAGTAGTAGAGTTGACTCCAAAAGGAGCGATCGATAGATATATGACTTTTGATGATTATTTGGATGATGAGAAAGTTCAGGAATTGCGAGTGAAGATGTATTCGTAAATAAAGGAAACCGTTTCTGTTTTGAAACGGTTTTTTTATAGAATTAAATTAAAATAAATAGTACTTTTACCAACCAAACCACTCTAAGTTATGAGTCAAAAAATATTGCTCACCTCAAAAGAAGTCGATATTATATTGCATCGTTTGGCCTGTCAGTTGATTGAAAAACATCTTGATTTTTCGAATACAATATTAATTGGAATTCAACCTAGAGGTACCTATTTAGCACAAAGACTTCAATTACTTTTAGAAAAAGAATATTGTATTAAAGATATAGCCTTGGGTTATCTAGACATCACTTTTTTTAGAGATGATTTTAGAAGAACCGACAAACCTATCGAAGCTAACAGAACTCAAATTGATTTTGTTGTAGAAGATAAAAAAGTCATTTTTATTGATGATGTACTGTATACCGGAAGAAGTATTCGTTCTGCCCTTACAGCAATTCAATCTTTCGGAAGACCTTCTGAAATTGAATTGTTGGTTTTAATAGACCGACGTTTTAGCAGACATTTACCCATTCAGCCCGATTATAGAGGTCGACAAGTGGATGCTATCAACGACGAGAAAGTAAAAGTATGCTGGAAAGAACAAGACGGTGAAGATGCTGTGTATTTAGTTCCAACGAAAAACAACCAACAACCAACAACTTAAAAAAATGAGTGAGCTTAGTGTTAACCATTTATTAGGAATCAAATACCTTCAACCTGAAGATATACAGCTTATTTTTGAAACAGCGGACCATTTCAAAGAAGTCATCAATCGTCCAATCAAGAAAGTTCCTTCTTTGCGTGATATAACGATTGCCAATATTTTCTTTGAAAACAGTACACGAACAAAACTGTCTTTTGAATTGGCTCAAAAAAGATTGTCGGCCGACGTGATTAGTTTTTCAGCAGCGCAATCCTCTGTAAAGAAAGGCGAAACCTTAATTGATACCGTTAGTAATATACTTTCTATGAAAGTCGATATGGTTGTCATGCGACATGCCAATCCCGGAGCAGCATTTTTTCTTTCCCAAAATGTAAAAGCCAGTATCATCAACGCTGGAGACGGTGCTCACGAACATCCAACACAAGGATTATTAGACAGCTATTCTATTCGAGAAAAATTAGGTGATGTTGCAGGGAAAAAAGTAGTTATAGTGGGAGACATATTACATTCTAGAGTAGCCTTGTCGAATATATATACTTTACAAAAATTAGGTGCTCAAGTCAAAGTCTGTGGCCCCAAAACATTAATTCCAAGATATATTGAATCCCTTGGAGTTACTGTCGAATCCGATTTGAGAAAAGCTTTAGCATGGTGTGATGTTGCCAATATGTTGCGAGTACAGAACGAACGTATGGAAATCAATTACTTTCCTTCAACAAGAGAATATGCTCAGCAATATGGCTTGGATAAAGCACTTTTGGATTCCTTAAACAAAGAAATCATCATCATGCACCCAGGTCCCATCAATAGAGGTGTTGAAATCACCAGCGATGTAGCCGATTCTAAGCAATCAATTATCTTAAATCAAGTTGAAAATGGCGTTGCAATTCGTATGGCTGTCATCTATTTATTGGCTTCTAAAATTCAATAAAATATTCTTTAATTCTCCAGTTTTACCCTATAAAAGTTGTAAATTAGCGTGAACCTAAATTTTATGCGTCATGAAAGTCGAACAAAAAGGACATACAGTAACTATAAAAGATACTCAAGGGGATTTAGTTTCTTTTTTAATGAAGGTAACTCATGAGTACAAATCGTTTGAAAAATACAATATCATCATCGATGTTTCTCATGATAAAGATTTGACCATCAAACAAATTAATAGCTTTTTACCATTAATTAAAGTGCATACAAAAGCAAAAAAATCATTTGTTATTGTAGCGAACGGGGTTCATTTCACCAATGTTTCGCAACACATAACCATCGTTCCATCCTTGTTAGAAGCGCATGATATCATCGAAATGGAAGAAATAGAACGTGATTTAGGATTTTAATTAATTTTAGGAGCCGGGAACCTGCTGTGCGTTGCAATCTTTCGTGCCACCCGAGCCAACGGCGAACTGAAGAAGTAAACCACGGCACAAAAGGATTTCCACTCCCATCAGGGCTAGGGCAGATCCTTTCTAAGAACATTTTTTAATTATCCATCATCCAATGTTAATTATCAATTATAAATGAAACTAACCATTCTCGGTTGTTATGCCGCCACTCCACGAACGATTACCAATCCAACGTCTCAAGTTTTAGAGATTCGAAATCGAATGTTTCTGATCGATTGTGGAGAAGGAACTCAAGTGCAATTGAGAAAGCACAAAATAAAATTCTCCAAGATTAATCATATTTTTATTTCGCATTTGCATGGCGACCATTGTTATGGATTGATTGGGTTAGTTTCGACTTTTATGTTACTTAATCGCACCAATGATTTGCATATATATGGTCCAAAAGGAATAAAGGAAATCATAACATTGCAACTTCGATTGTCTAACTCTTGGACAAATTACGGTTTGTATTTTCATGAATTGGAGTCAAAGGAAAGTGAAATAATTTATGAAGATGAAAAGGTGCTTGTAAAAACGATACCCTTAAAACACAGAATTTATACGAATGGGTTTTTATTTATAGAGAAAATTGGCGATAGAAAGCTCAATGTGGATGCTGTTCAAAACTACGAAATCGAAACCTGCTATTATCAAAAAATAAAAAACGGAAAGGATATTACTCTAGAAGATGGACGTATCATAGAAAATCACTTTCTAACCTTTGATCCTGAGAATCCAAAAAGTTACGCATTTTGTTCAGATACGATATATGATGAATCCATCCTTAAGCATATTGCTAACGTAACAGTATTATATCACGAGTCAACTTTTTTAGAATCCGAAGTAGAAAAAGCACAAACAACAATGCATAGTACAGCTAGAGAAGCGGCACTTATTGCTTTAAAAGCAAATGTCAGTCAGTTGATTTTAGGACATTATTCCACACGATATGATTCTATTCTTCGTTTTAAAGAAGAAGCTGAAACTATTTTCCCAGACATTCTTTTAGCGGATGATGGTATTTCTTTTGAATTTTAAAGTAAGAAGCCAAGCAAACTTAGTACCTTAGCACTTCTTAACCTTAGTGACATTTCCTATGAATGATTTAAGTAATTATCGAAAATCCTATGAGAAGAGTGAACTTCTAGAGAATACTATTTCTGAAGATCCAATTAATTTGTTTCACAAATGGTTTCATGAAGTCAAAGATTTGGGTGGAGTAGAAGAAGTAAATGCCATGACGGTATCTTCAATAGGATTGGATAATTTTCCAAAAGCTAGAGTGGTATTATTGAAACAGTATAATGAGGAAGGATTTATATTTTATACGAATTATAATTCTGAAAAAGGCAAATCTATTCTTCATAACCCAAATGTTTGTTTGTCATTCTTTTGGCATTCTCTAGAAAGGCAAGTTATCATAAAAGGTATAGCGGAAAAAACATCTGACATAGTTTCAGATAATTATTTTGCATCTCGTCCTGAAGGAAGTCAATTAGGAGCTGTTGTATCGGATCAATCTGAAATTATTCCGAATAGAGATTTTCTAGAAACAAAACTAAAAGCATTAGAAAAACAATGGGAAGGAAAGCAAATTCCAAGACCAGCGTATTGGGGAGGTTTTTTGGTTCGTCCAATCTCAGTAGAGTTTTGGCAAGGCAGACCCAATCGTTTGCACGATCGAATTCTTTATACGTTACAAGAAGACTTCAATTGGAAAATAGATCGATTAGCTCCCTAAATTTAATTTTTATTATACATCAGAATTAATGATCACTATTCGTGATCATTTTTTTTTAACTCAATTTAAAATATTTTTTATTTTTGTAAGAAAATTATTTTAAAAAAAATAAAAATGATGTAATACATCGATTTTATTTGGCACTTAAACGACAATAGATGTAATATTGACTCAGAAATAAAAACAACACGTTCATATAAGATAAAAGAAGTTTGCCCCACATACTTCTCGAATTTTAAAAAACACATTAAAGAAGTTTGCCCCACAATCTACTTTAAACTTAAACCTACAGCTTATGAAAACTAATTTACTTAGAGCAATCGTGCCAATGGCATTCTTGTTCACTTTGATATCTTGCTCTTCAAATGAAACAGAAGCAAATTCAGCTTCAAAACCAGAATTAATTCAAAGTTATGATTACAATTCATCAGAATTGGAATTAGCTGATTTAATTAATGAGCACAGAGTAAGTTTAGGTTTAAATCCACTTCAATTAATCAATCACGTATCTTACAAATCAGAAGAGCACAATGCTTATATGATTGCAAGAAAAGTGGTTAATCACGATTTATTTGCTGAACGTTCAGAAAACATCATCGAAGTTTTAGGAGCAGTTAAAGTAAATGAAAATGTAGCTTATAATTTTGTATCTCCAAGTTCTGTTTTGAATGCATGGTTGAATAGCCCAGGGCATAAAGCAAATATTGAGGGAACATTTACACATTTCGGTATCTCAATTAGAGAAGACGCTACAACTGGAAAAAAATACTACACTAATATCTTTCTAAAAAAATAAATTAAAATTGAGTTTAATTTAATTATGTTTTGTTTTGACACTAAAACCACTCGCAAGAGTGGTTTTTTAATTATGTGTTTATTAAGTATTAACAATTCAAATAGAAATTAAATTTTTCTTTTTAGTAAATCCAATTGAAAAATTGTTTCGACTGAAAAATGTATATAATGAATATATTTATTATAAATAGTTTTTGAGAAAATCCATCCGAAAGAGATTTTTATATTTTTAATGAAATAAATTTACTTATATTGTAGTTTACATTAATAAATGAACAACTCTAAAGTAGTGCAAGAGAAAAAAAATAAATATTTTTTATGCTTTTTAATATTGACTTGCTTTCAAATATCTTTTAGTCAAGAAAATGGTAAAGCAAAAGATACTGCTAAAGTATATCGTTCTATTGAAAACTATTCAAAGAAAAGTAAATTTACAAAATACATACACAAACTTTTTTTTGAACCAGTTGAAAAACAAAATAATGTAAAGCCTTCCACAACAAAATATAAAAAACAAAAATACAATAAATTTGAGGGTAAAATTATTAGAAGAATTAAAGTTACAACTTTAGATCCGTTTAGCTATTCTGTCATTGATACAAATCAAACTCCCAAAAAAACATTAGCCAAAATTGGAAATAAATTGCATGTTAAAACGCATAATTTCGCAATATATAATCTTTTATTATTCAAAAGAAACAAACCTCTAGATTCACTTTTAATTAAAGAATCTGAGCGTTTAATACGAAGACAACGATATGTAAGAAGTGTTGCAATAACAACTACTTTAGTTGAAAAGAATTCCGATTCTGTTGATGTTTCTATTCGCGTATTAGATTCTTGGAGTTTAACCCCTGATTTTACTTTATCGGGTTCAAAGACAACATATTTTATTAAGGAAAGAAATTTTTTAGGTACTGGTCATGAATTTGTTAATTATTTTTCCAGAGATATAAATACTAATGAAAAAGGCTATGGAACCAGTTATACAATTCCAAATATTAGAAATACTTATATCAAAAGCACCATTGGATATGAAATAGATCTCAATCGTAATTATAAAGAATATATCAATATTGAAAGACCTTTTTTCTCACCATTTGCAAGATGGGCCGCAGGTATTTATTTAGATCAACAATTTGAAAAAATCAATTCTGTAACGCAAATTAAGGATACCCTATTAAATTCAAAGTCTATGTCTAGAGATTTTTGGGCAGGACATTCCATTTCAATTTTTAAAGGCAATTCAGAATTTGATCGAGCTACAAATTTTGTAACCACTGTTAGGTATTTAAATAAAGAATTCTCAGAAAAACCAATTGTTAATAAGGATAGTTTAGGAGTGTTTTCAAATGAAAATTTATATCTTTTTACTATGGGGATTTCCTCTCGAAAATATACTCAAGATAAATATATTTTTAATTTTAATGTTATAGAAGATATTGCTTCTGGTTATGTTTTGTCAGTAACCACAGGTACACAGAACAAGAATCATAAAGACAGAACATATTTTGGAGCCAAAGCTGCTTTTGGAAGTTATTTTGATTTTGGATATCTAAGTACAAATATAGAATACGGCACTTTTTTCGATAAGAATACAACGGAACAAAGTGCTTACAATTTTAGTATAACTTATTTTACAAATTTAATTGAAAGCGGAAAATGGAAATTTAGGCAATTTATTAAACCTCAGGCTGTTATTGGAACAAAAAGAATTGATTCTAATTCAGATAAAATAACACTTAATGGCACTACGGGTTTAGCTGGATTTAATAGTAATTCTCTCTTCGGTACTAAAAAATTATTATTGACTTTTCAAACTCAAGGTTATTCTCCTTGGCAAGTTTTAGGATTCCGATTAAATCCATTTATTAATTATACTTTAGGAATGTTAGGAGAATCGGGAACTGGTTTTAACAATAGTAAATTGTATTCGGAATTTGGCGTTGGAGTTATTATTAGTAACGATTATTTAGTATTTAGTAATTTTCAATTTTCTTTTTCTTTTTTCCCTACTTTACCTGAAGATATTTCTAATTATTATAAAACAAATTCTATTAAAACGTATGATTTCGGATTACAAGAATTTGATATTGCGAAACCACAATTAGTAAATTATCAATAAATATTTTGAAAAATAAGTTTGAGTAGTTACTATTGAACTATGAATACTTTCAATTTTTTTTGTAATATATTAGTCTTTTCTCAAGTTTTACTAATTAAAATATAGTAATAAGTTAAATTTCGATATGTTTCTTAAAATTTGAATTGTTTAATGTTTATTCTTTTAAAGAACCGATAAATTGAAAATTATTATTCCTTTTGATTAAAATAAGCAACTCCCATCCAAACTAAACCTAATCCAATCCCTAAAGTAGCTGAAAGCTGAATAGTATCATACATAAATCCAATAATCAGTGAACTAATCACACAGAAAAAGAATACCATTAACGCTTTTATAAAACCACTTTTCTTTGTTTCTTTTAGCATTTTTGAAATAATACTTTCCTTTGTTTCTTTATTTTCCATGATAATATTTTTTAAAATGTTAGCTAATTATTTTTCTTTCCCACGTATTTGACGTACTTAAACCTTTAATTTAAAGGATATTAATTTTTTAATAACTCAAATTTAACATTATTAATTAAAAAGTGTCATGTTTTCATAATAACTTTTACAAAAGTTATCCTAGTAATTAATTCACTGACATTTCCAACATAATTGACGATTTTATCAATCATTTTATTGTTGGGAGTTTAATATTTTTAATTATTTTAATTTCAACCTTTGCGATTACTTGGTGGAAAAAACGGTCAAATTGACCACCTATTTCCAGTTTAAATTGACCACCAGTTTCGGAGTAAACTGACCACCACTTTCCAGTTCAAAATGACCACCTAATATCGGTGGAAATTGACCACCAAAAACTACTTCCTTTTTCATGTTGTTA
>CANHMG010000081.1 GCA_947461795.1 Flavobacteriaceae bacterium
AATTAACGATTCAAGAGTAACGGTATTTGGAAAGTTTTTGAGAAAAGCCCGAATTGACGAGTTTCCACAATTTCTAAATGTACTTAAAGGAGAGATGGCTGTTATTGGACCTAGACCTGAACGTCCTTTTTTTGTGAATGAAATTGCAGAAGTAATGCCTTTCTATGAAACTCGACATGTAATTAAACCAGGATTAACGGGTTGGGCTCAAGTAAATTATGCTTATGGCGAAACTATTGAAGATAGCTTGATAAAACTGCAATATGATTTATACTACATCAAGCATAGGAGTATTTTTCTAGATATAAATATTGTCTTAAAAACTTTTAGTACGGTGTTATTTTATAGAGGTCAATAGAGAATTGGTTTTCTTTTTTTAAGAAGAAAATAAAGAGATAAAAAAGTTAAGAATAAAATTGCGGTATAGGCAATATAATCTCCAAACAAAACATAAAAAGTAATTTTGGAATTCAAAAACACATTTCCTAGTAGTGCTTTTTTCTCCCCATATTTTGTTTTAGAAACAATGTCTCCTTTCTGATTAATAAATGCTGAAATACCGGTATTGGCGCTTCTAGCAATATCTCTTCGTGTTTCAATGGCACGTATTGTTGCAAAAGTTAAATGTTGTTTGTGCCCTTGAGTTTTGTTCCACCAAGCATCATTAGTAATGATTGCTAAAAATTGGGCACCTTTCTTTACATAGCCTGTAACAAATTCCCCATAAACAGATTCGTAACAAATAATTGGAGCTACTTTTGTCCTATCATTTGCTATAAAAACACTTCTTTCTTCTTGAACCGTTTTCGTTGAAATAGTACCTCCCAAATTCAACATAACGTTCCCTAATAAAGGTTCAAGAATACTTTTGTACGGTAAGTTTTCAATTCCAACCACCAATTTAGATTTATAGTATTTTTGGAAATCCGGTTGTTGATTGATAAATAAAGCCGCATTATAAAAATCTACCCAAACACCATCTTTATAAATATTTGATGAAGGACTCGTATCTTTTTTATCTAAAATAAAGTTGTATGTATCTATACCCCATAATAATTGAGCCTTTGGATGGATTTGTAGGTAATTCATCATCAAATAACGACTTGGAGAATAGTAAAATCGATCAAAAGGAACACTTTCAGCCAATACCGTTTCGGGAGCAATAATGTATTCTGTTTTTGATGTTATTAAAGAGTTTGCCTGTTGTAAAAGACCTTTCGTAATGGCAAAATTTGGAGTGTCGTATTTTTCTGTATACGGATCAACATTGGGTTGCAGCACTATGACTTCTTTTGTCTTTCCTTTTATTTCATAAGTTTCATACATCCACATTGAAATTACTATAGGAATAGAAACCAATAAAGCCATTCGGGGAATTAACTTTTTAATTAATTCAATAAATTTTAATTGAAAAGAATTGGATATAACGTAAAACCCAAAAAGATTCGTAACTAAAATCCATAAAGAACCTCCAAAAACACCAGTAAATTCATACCATTGAATCCATTCTGGAAAATTACCAAAAACATGACCTAAGTTTAGCCATGGCCACGAAAAATCCCAAATCAAATGGAATTTTTCAAAACTCAACCACAAACAAAGAAAGAAAAGCAGACTTAATTTTTGAGAAACTCTTTTAGCAACAATATGATAGAGTAAAAATAAAATACTCATCAAAAATGAATTTACTAAAACAGCAAAAAACATCCCAAAACCCGAAGCATAATAAAGCCACCATGTAGTTATTGCATTCCAAATTACAAAAGTAATGTAAGCATAAAAAACAACTTTCAATTTGACTTTAGAATTGGATTCACGTAGTTTTTTTTCAGCTAAAAAAAGTGGAATAAAAGCTATGAAGATTAATAGTGGAATTCCATACGTTGGCCAACTACACGCTAATAAAAGACCAGAAATAACGGCAAGAAAAAGTGGTTTTTGAATTAATTCTTTCATCTTTTAAAGATACCTAAATCAACTTTTAGGGAAAAAATATTAGAATATAAAGCCGCACTTTGGTTCCCTAAATCGGTCAAAGCATAATCGATTTGAATACCATTGTATTTGAATCCCAATCCAACATTGGGTTGAAAACTTAATTTAGTAGTATTGTCAATTTGTGTAATGTTTTGGAAATTCCCAAATCCAGTTCTTAGGAAAACCAAATCAGTATATCCAAATTCAAATCCAATAGCCGGGGCAATACTTACAAAGTCAGATGCAATAATATCATTGGTCTTTGCAAATTCCATATTCAGATTGATGGCTGGGAGAAAAGTATAATCGTAATCGTATTCAAACTTTCTAGAAATTCCTAATTGTGCTTTCGGCAAAGTTATTTCTGTACTTTCAGGTTTGTCTTGATTTTGACCTTCAACAGCATTTTTAATTTTAGCATATTCATCTTCATCAATATTCCAAATGTTATACGTTGTCGTAATATCTCGCAACATCAACCCAATATCCCAATTATTCTTTTCAAATTTAAAACCTACATCAAAACCAAAACCCCATGAATTGGCAAATTTTCCAATAATACGTCGAATTACTTTGGCATTTACTCCATATTGCAAACCATCCATAGGCAATTTTCTAGCATAAGAAAAAGTAAATCCGTAATCAGCCGTCGAAAATTTACTTACTCTATTGAAATCGATATTTCCCTGATCATCAATCAATTCTGTAGTGTTTAAAATGTCGTCTACACCAAAACGAATGAGGGAAATTCCCCAAGAACTCCTATCGTCAATTGGCTTAGCATAGGCAGCGTAATCGTACTGAGCGATGTTGGCAAAATAACTTGCATGCATCAATGCTACTTGACTTTCTTCAATACCAATTAAACCTGCAGGATTCCAATAAACAGAATTAACATCATGAGTAGAAGCCGTCACTGCATTGGCCATTCCTAATGCTGCGGCGTCTACACCAATATTCATAAATTCATTGGAGTATTTCCTAGTAGTTTGTGCAGAAATTACACTAAATACTAGAAAAAAAGTAATACTCAATTTTCTTTTCAAAGCAATTTGTTTTTCAAACTTGTGTTTGATTTTTTTTCAAAAATATACAATTTTAATGAGCTTATTTCTAGACAATTTCATTTTTTAGAATAAATTATGAATTGATTATACTAAATCTCTCCTGAAAAACGTACTTGTCTTTAACTTATTGTACTAAATTTGTTATTCAAAAAAATTTTCAAAATGCAAATCAAAAAACATATTCCCAATATCATCACATTACTTAATTTATTTTGTGGCTGTATTGCAATCATTTTTATTACTCATAAAGACTTTCAAACCGCATTTTTCTTTGTTAGTTTAGGTATATTTTTAGATTTTTTTGATGGATTTTTCGCAAGGCTATTTAAAGTTTCTAGCCCATTAGGTTTGCAATTGGATTCATTAGCAGATATGGTAACAAGTGGCGTAGTTCCTGGATTTGTAATGTATATGATGTTAGCTGATTTCGACTTGGAAACATCAAATCTGTATGCTTATTTAGGATTTGTAGTTACCTTAGGAGCATGTTTTCGTTTAGCAAATTTTAATATTGATACCCGACAATCAGAATCTTTCATTGGATTGCCTACACCTGCAAATGCATTGTTTATTTTGAGTTTACCTTTGATTCTTCAAAATGAAAATTATATTTTTATTTCTCAGATGCTACATTCTACTTGGTTTTTATTAGTTGTTGTTGCAATAAGTTCCTACATAATGAATGCAGAAATTCCGTTATTTTCATTAAAAATAAAAAAGTTTACTATTAAAGACAATCTATTGCAAATCGTTTTTCTTGCTCTTTCAATAATAATATTGCTTTTCCTTCAATTTCTGGGAGTTGCGATTGTTATTATTATGTATGTTTTACTTTCAGTTATCCAAAATGTCTTTTTCAAAAAGGAACTTTTGTAAAGAAATATTGTGATAAGAAAGAAAGCTACAGCAAAAAAATCAAAACCTAAAAGTAAAAAATCTTTTTTCAATACTAAATTTAGTAGTTATTTTTTAGCCATTTTTTGTTTTGTTTTTTTATTTGGAATTGGCTATCATTATCGCAATGGTTTCTTATATCTTCTTGGTTTTAAATCAAATAAAGTAGCCGAAAGCAAAGAGTCTAAACGATTTACAGATCTTAGAAATTTTCAAGTTTTATCAAGATATAACACTAATGTTGCTGGTATAGATGTCTCTGAATACCAAGGAAAAATTGAATGGAAAGAGGTGAAGACTATCGAAAATACTTTTCCAATTCAATTTGTATTTATTCGAGCTACTGCTGGTAAAGATAAATTAGACTCCCAATTTAATTCGAATTGGAGGGAAGCAAAATCTCATAATTTAATTCGTGGTGCTTATCATTATTACAGACCTAATGAAAACTCTCTCATTCAAGCTGAATTTTTCATTAAAAATGTAAAATTAAAAAAAGGAGATTTGCCTCCCATTTTAGACATAGAATCGATGCCTGAAAATCAATCTGTTGATAATTTGAAAGTTGGTTTAAGACGTTGGTTAGAGAAAGTGGATACTTATTATCAAATAAAACCAATCATTTATACCAACGAAAAATTTTATGAGGATTTCTTAAAAGAAGAATTTAGTGATTTCCAATTTTGGATTGCCAACTACAATTTTTTTGTGGAAACAATGAATGAAGAATGGCTCTTTTGGCAATTTACAGAGAAAGCTTCCATAACCGGAATACAAGGCAACGTAGATGTTAATATTTACAATGGCACACCCAAAATGCTGCAATATTTAACGCTTCAGTAAAAACTTAGTTAGTTTTTAAATTGGTATACAAAATAACCCAACCTACAAAAACTAAAAATAAAACGAATGCAACTACTGATTTTGTATCTGCAAAATTTATCGTCCATCCCATCTCCTTAATACGTTTAGGTGGAAAAGTTCGCTTGTCTTCAGGATTGTAATAAAAAACACCAAATCTCCAATTCTTTGGGTCTTTACGCCATACTTCGTATTGATCTGGATTTTCCATTAGATATAATTTAGAGGTACTAAAATTCGAGTTTTTTCTTTCTTAATTCAAAATTCTGTCCTAGATAAACGCGACGTACCATTTCATCTTCCACCAATTCTTCAGGTTTTCCAGCTTTCAAAATGCCACCTTCAAACATCAAATATGTTTTGTCGGTTATGGCTAGTGTTTCTTGAACGTTATGATCCGTAATCAAAATTCCAATATTTTTATTTTTCAATTGAGCCACAATACGTTGAATATCTTCAACAGCAACAGGGTCAACACCAGCAAAGGGTTCGTCAAGCAATATAAATTTTGGGTCTGTTGCCAAAGCTCGCGCTATTTCAGTCCGACGTCGTTCACCTCCAGACAACAAATCACCGCGATTGGTACGAATATGCTCCAATCCAAATTCATCGATAAGAGACTCCATTTTTGCAACTTGTTCCGCTTTTGATAGTTTTGTTAATTGCAATACACTCAAGATATTATCTTCGATACTCAATTTTCTAAAAACGGAAGCCTCTTGAGCTAAATAGCCAATTCCTTGTTGCGCTCTTTTATACATAGGATAATTGGTTATATCTAAATCGTCTAAATAGATATTCCCAGAATTTGGCTTTACCAAACCTACAATCATATAAAAAGAAGTTGTTTTTCCAGCTCCATTTGGACCTAATAAACCAACGATTTCACCTTGATTTACTTCAACGGAAATGCCTTTTACGACGCTTCTTCCTTTATACGTTTTTACTAAATTTTCTGCTCTTAAAATCATTTCTTAAGTTTCAAAGTTTGGATTGATGCAAAGTAACGAATTATTAATTATACCTTGTCAATTATCCTTTATTTTCAAGAGCTTCCCAGAATTCATAGGCTCTACGTAAGTGAGGAATTACAATTGTTCCTCCTACTAAAGTAGCAATACCCATAGCTTCCATCATTTCTTCTTTAGAAATTCCTTCTTTAAAAGAAGTTTCTAAATGATATTTAATACAATCATCACAACGTAAAACTGTAGAGGCGACTAATCCCAATAGTTCTTTGGTCTTTACATCTAAAGCGCCTTCAGCATAAGCATTCGTATCCAAATTGAAAATACGTTTGATTATTTTATTATTATCCGCTAATAATTTTTCATTCATTTTAGCCCGATAATCATTGAATTCTTGAACTTGATTAGCCATTTTCTTTGAGTTGTTTTTTATGGACAAGCATCGAGATAAAGATACTCGCTTCATAGATTAATAACATAGGAATAGCGACAATCAATTGACTCACAACATCCGGAGGCGTTACTATTGCTGCAACAATTAAAATAATTACCACAGCATATTTCCAATATTTTCTTAAAAATTGAGGTGTCACTAATCCTAATTTCGTTAGGAAATAAATGATAATTGGCATTTCAAAAAACAATCCACTAGCAATTACAGACGTTTTTATCAACCCTATATAGGAATCTAAACTGAATTGATTTTTTACAACTTCACTCACTTTAAAAGTCGCGAAAAAATTAACAGACATGGGTATGACAACAAAGTAGCCAAATAGAACACCAATAAAGAAAAGTATAGAAGCCACAAATATAAATACTACAGCATTTTTTCGTTCTTTTTCATAAAGCGCTGGACTAATAAATTTCCATAACAACCATAATATATAGGGGAATGCAAGAATAAATCCCGCCGTAATACACGTCCAAACTAAAATATTTACTTGCCCCTCCATGTCCGTATTTTGGATAATGAATGGAAGGCTTTCTACACAAATGCTATCTTTAAATCCAACATAATGAGATAAATCACAAAAAAAGCGATAGGTAATAAAATCAATATGTGTAGGTCCGAAAATAATAGTGTCGAAAATATAATCACTAACAAAGAAAGTTACAGTTGCCATGATAACTATAGCAATTGTACTCCGAACCAATAACCATCGCAATTCTTCTAAATGGTCTAAAAAAGACATTTCATTGAGGTTCTTTTTTGCCATTATACGATACCTTCTTTTAAAATATCATGCAAATGAAGAATGCCTTTGAATTTGCCTTCATCAACCACTACAAGTTGCGTAATAGAAAAATCTTCCATAATATTAAAAGCATCCATCACCATACTTTCAGTAGTAATCATTTTCGGATTTTTAGTCATAATATCTTGAGCTGTTAAGCCAGCAATTGAATCACGGTCATTCAGCATTCTTCGAATATCTCCGTCGGTAATAATGCCAACGACTTTATTGTTTTCGATTACTGCAGTGACTCCTAAACGTTTTTCTGAGATTTCGAAAATAACTTTCTTGATGGAAGAATCTGGAGTTACTATGGGTTTGAGTGCGTTTTCTAGCATGTCTTTTACACGCAACAATAATTTTTTACCTAATGCGCCACCTGGATGATATTTAGCAAAGTCAGCTGATTTGAAATCTCTTAGTTTCATCAAACAAACTGCTAAAGCGTCACCCATTACTAATTGAGCCGTGGTACTATTGGTTGGAGCCAAATTATTCGGACAGGCTTCCGATTCGATTGTAGTGTCTAAAACCAAATCCGAAGATTTAGCCAAAAACGAAGTCATGTTTCCTGTTATAGCTATTAAAGTTTGTCCATATTCTTTCAAAAAGGGCACTAAAACTTTGATTTCAGGGCTGTTTCCGCTTTTTGAAATACAGATAATGATATCTTCTTTTTGAATCATTCCTAAATCACCATGAATAGCTTCAGAGGCGTGAAGAAAAAGAGAAGGAGTTCCTGTAGAGTTTAGAGTTGCTACAATTTTTTGGGCAATAATGGCGCTTTTTCCAATACCAGTTATAACTAATCTTCCTTTGGTATTATAAATAGTTTCAACGGCTTCAACAAATTGATGGTCTAAATAATCCACTAACTTTTTTATTGATTCACTTTCTGAAAGGATAGTTTTTTTTGCAGTTGCTAATATATTTTCTTTTGTAATCAAAACTGTATGTTATAAATTTGTGTGTGTAAAAGAAAGTTGTATCTTTATGTGATGCAAATTTATATAAAATACCATTAACATAGAATGAATTCAATCGAAATTGACATACACAAAGAACTAAAAAAGTATTTTGGTTTCAACCAATTTAAAGGTTTACAAGAACAAGTCATCAAAAGTATCCTCGATAAAAAAAACACCTTCGTCATTATGCCAACGGGAGGTGGTAAATCACTTTGCTATCAATTACCTGCACTCGTTCAAGAAGGAACGGCAATTGTTGTTTCTCCCTTAATTGCTTTAATGAAAAATCAAGTGGATGCCATTCGAAGTGTGTCTTCGGAAAACGGTGTGGCGCATGTTTTAAACTCGTCACTTACCAAGACAGAAATCAATCAAGTAAAAAAAGACATTACCCAAGGAATAACCAAATTACTTTATGTAGCTCCTGAATCTTTAACAAAAGAAGAATATGTGGCTTTTCTTCAAACAGTTCCTATTTCTTTTGTTGCCATTGATGAAGCCCATTGTATTTCTGAATGGGGACATGATTTTCGTCCAGAGTATAGAAATTTAAGGAATATCATTAAACAATTAGGAGATGTTCCGGTAATTGGTTTAACAGCAACTGCAACACCCAAAGTTCAAGAAGATATTTTGAAAAATTTGGACATGTCAGATGCAACAACTTTTAAAGCGTCCTTTAATAGACCTAATTTATTTTATGAAGTACGTACAAAGACTAAAAATATCGAATCGGATATCATTCGATTTATCAAACAACATAAAGGAAAGTCTGGAATTATTTATTGTTTAAGCCGTAAAAAAGTGGAAGCAATTGCTGAAGTTCTTCAAGTCAATGGGATTAGTGCAGTTCCCTATCATGCAGGATTAGATGCAAAAACAAGAGCCAAACATCAAGACATGTTCTTAATGGAAGATGTAGATGTAGTGGTGGCGACTATTGCTTTCGGTATGGGAATCGACAAACCCGATGTTCGTTTTGTCATTCATCATGATATTCCAAAATCTTTAGAAAGTTATTATCAGGAAACTGGTAGAGCAGGTCGAGACGGAGGGGAAGGCTATTGCATGGCTTATTATTCCTATAAAGATGTAGAAAAATTAGAAAAATTCATGTCTGGAAAACCAGTTGCTGAACAAGAAATTGGTTTTGCACTCTTGCAAGAAGTAGTGGCTTATGCGGAAACTTCTATTTCACGACGTAAATTTTTATTGCACTATTTTGGTGAAGAATTTGACAGCGAAACGGGCGATGGTGCCGACATGGATGATAATGTTCGCAATCCAAAATCTAAAGTAGAAGCTAAAAATCAAGTCGTAAAATTATTGGAAGTCGTTCGTGACACTAAGTTTTTGTATAAATCGAAAGAAGTTATTTATACTTTAATAGGACGCGTAAATGCTGTAATTAATGCTCATAAAACAGATACACAGCATTTCTTCGGATCAGGTAAAGATTTTGAAGAACGGTATTGGATGGCTTTAATTCGACAAGTGTTAGTAGACGGTTTGCTTTCAAAAGACATTGAAACGTATGGAGTTATCAAAGTAACTGAAAAAGGTTTTAATTATATCCAAAATCCTACTTCATTCATGATGTCTGAAGATCATGAATATAACGAATCTGAAGACGAGGCCATAGTTACAGCGGCAAAATCTTCAGGCACTGCTGATGAAGCTTTGATGAGTATGTTGCGTGATTTACGTAAAAAACAAGCCAAAAAACTAGGCGTTCCACCATTTGTAGTTTTTCAAGATCCTTCCTTAGAAGATATGGCTTTGAAATATCCAATTACAATCGATGAATTAACCAATATTCATGGAGTTGGAGAAGGGAAAGCCAAGAAATATGGTAAAGAATTTGTAGAATTAATCAATCGCTACGTAGAAGAAAATGATATTATTCGCCCAGATGATTTGGTCGTTAAATCTACCGGAGCCAACTCTGCAAACAAATTATACATCATTCAAAATATTGACCGAAAACTTTCTCTGGATGATATTTCTAAAGGCAAAGGATTGAATATGGAGGCTTTAATTAAAGAAATGGAGCAAATCGTTTATTCTGGAACCAAACTCAACATTAAATATTGGATTGATGAAATGTTAGATGATGATCAGCAAGAAGAAATTCATGAATACTTTATGGAATCCGAATCCGATAATATTGAAGATGCTTTGAAAGAATTCGATGGCGATTACGACATCAATGAATTGCGATTAATGCGTATCAAATTTATTAGCGAAGTAGCCAATTAATAGATGATTTTTAGGAGCTGATTCCTGCTGTCCGATACAATCTTTTGTGCCACCCGAGCAAAGTGAACGGACGAAGTAAATGCCGGCACAAAAGGATTTTCACTCCCATCAGGGCTAGAATCCTTCTTATCCATAACGTTTTTACAGTATCAATTATCAATTATTTTCAGGATAAATTTCTCCTCGATGTGGTTTTAATACATCGCGAACTGCAATCATGTTTGCTTCTTCTACAACCATAAAAGCAATGGCATGCATTTCATGAATGACGTCAAATCCAGTGATGTTCATCGCAAATTTTTCTAATTGAATGTATTCTTTCAAATGAATTTCATGATGCGCTGCTGTTTTTGCCGCAACAGGACCTCGGAAATCCCAAATAAGTTTGATTTTCTTTGACATTTTTTTTTGTCAAATATACGTTGTCATTTTAAAGGTTTAAGTATATTTGATAAAAAAATAAACTTATGAAAAACAATTACTTATCTTCGAATTCTGTTGTAAAAACAGTTTTTTTGCTGCTATTTTCAATCACAACACAAGCTCAAAATGATTATGCTGTTTCGCCAATTCCATATCAGGTATATACTGCAACAGCTCCTGTTCAAGGAACGAATGATGATTCGTTTTCAGCTCCAATACCCTTAGGATTTGATTTTGATTTTTATGGAACCATTTACAATCTAGTGAATGTAAGTACCAACGGTTACATTTCTTTTACACCTAATATTCTTGGTGGATTTTCGCCATGGCAGTTTTCTACAACCATACCGAATGCTACTTTCGCAGCAAAAAATTCTTTTTTGGGTTGCTTTCACGATATGAATAATTCAAATGCAGAAGGAACGCTAACTTATGCAGTAATTGGTTCAGCACCTTATAGAAAATTTGTTGTTTTGTTTGACAATCATTCCTTATTTTCTTGTTTGACTTCAAAAAGCTCCTTTCAAATGGTGCTTTATGAAACCTTAAATATTATGGATGTACAATTAATAGACAAACAAACTTGTGCTTCATGGAATGCTGGAAATGCTGTTACAGGAATTATTGATGCGACTGGATTGAATGCTGTAACTCCTCCGAATAGAAATACAAGTTCGTGGACAGCTTTCCACGAAGGATGGCGTTTTCAAAGACCTATAAATACAAGCAATTATTTGTTTGCAAAATGTGATGATGATACAGATGGATTGGTTTCTTTCAATCTACAAGTGGTGCAAAATGATTTATCAGTTGCCAATCCTTCAGCAGTTTCGTTTTATGAAAACGAGTTGGATGCAATTTCACAAACTAATGCATTGACCAATTTAAATTACACGAATACAACTGCAAATTCTCAAATAATATATGCCAACAACAATGGAGAAATAAAATCGATTATTTTAAGAGTGATTGATTGCAATAATGATTATGAATTAGATTCAGTAGCTACATCGGACGAAGATTTAAATGCAGATACTAACTTGGCCAACGACGATACTGATTTAGACGGAATTCCTAATTTTATCGACAATGATGATGATGGAGATATGAT
>CANHMG010000082.1 GCA_947461795.1 Flavobacteriaceae bacterium
ATATCAAAATTATCTCCTTGAGGAATGTTATCTGCTGGTGAAGTAATTCCACTTCCTTTTGAACCATTGGTGCAAACGCAACCTATACAACCGGCATTTCCGCCGCCTCCAGAAGCACCAAATAAATGCCCAACATCATAATTTGCTTCGCCAATCACAGAGGTTAATGTAGATTGCAACTGAGAATTCCAACTAGACATGCCAGAAGCGGCCGAATATGGGTCTGTTGCTGCACTTGTGTAAATTACTAAATCGGTGTTAGCTATTAGACTCATTCGAACACCAAAGTCTTTCTCAAAAACACCATTAACGCGAGTCATTGTATTGTTGATTGCTGCCAATGCCAATGCTTTTGTACCGCCGAAGTAGGCAGTGTATTCTCCTGTGCACGACATTGCCAAACGGAAAGTGCGCAAAATAGCGTCGTCGGCATTGGGTCTTGCTGCTGAAGTGGTTACGGCGTCAATGTTGTCAGAGATGACTTTACATTCAAAACGATTTAGATTTGCTGCTTTGTCTGATTTTCTGTAAACCGCATAAGAACTCAAATCGGTGGTATATGGTTCAATAAATTCCGCAGACTGATCAGCTCTAATCACCATAGTTTGCAAACCTAATGGAGACAAACTGAAGTAAATTGTAGATGTCGGATTATCAATTCCTTGACCGATATACGACTTAATGTCTGGATAGCGAGCCGCCAATTGGGAATCCATATTAGAAGACTCTTGAATTCTAAATTGTTCCATTTGCCCACTTACATTTGGAAAAGAAACAATACTATTTGAATTGTTATTAGAAGCAAATCGCTTCGGTGCATTCATTAAGGATTGTTTTAATTGATTAACGTCAAGTTGGAATAACTTTGGACTAATAATAGTTTGTTTGTTAGCAACGGTTACTGCATCTGAATTTTTAACAGTAGCTTTCCATAAAGCTTTTCCCGACTGTGCAAAGGAAAAACTTGTAATTGCAATCATTGCAATTGATAGTAATTTGGTTTTCATAAAATATAATTTAGGTTTGGGTAAATAATAGTCAAATATAAAATTAATTATCGATTGATAATGAAAAGATTGAATAAATTAATTAACAAATTAATAAGATTTAGATAGATATAGTAAAGCTTGTGTAATAAATTACAAAAAAACATAAAATTAACGAAATACACTTTCTCTAATATTTCTTACTTTTTGATTGAATAAAAAAACTTATTTTTATAAAAAATTTTCCAAATGAATTTGAGTTATTGGGAACTTAAAAATTGGTTCACTAACGTTGATTATACGATAGTTGGAAGCGGAATTGTCGGTCTTCATGCTGCATTGTATTTAAGAGAACGCTTTCCTCAAAGTAAAATTCTTGTTCTCGAAAAAGGAATGCTTCCTCAAGGAGCGAGTACTAAAAATGCTGGCTTCGCTTGTTTCGGTAGTGTTTCTGAAATTATGGATGATTTTAAATCACATTCCGAAGAAGAAATCATTCAATTAATTCAAAAGCGTTGGAATGGCTTGCAATTATTGAGAAAAAGGTTAGGAGACGAAGCAATAGATTACAAACCTTATGGCGGTTATGAATTATTTTTAAAAGAGGAGGATGAATTTTATCAGAATTGCATAAGTCGAATTCCATTTATTAACGAAATCCTTAAACCGTTATTCAAAGCTGAAGTTTTTTGCAAAGAAATCGATCGGTTTAATTTTAAAGGAATACATGAATATCTTATTTTCAACCCTTTTGAAGCACAAATAGATACTGGAAATATGATGCAAGCTTTATTGAAGTCTGCTATTTCTCAAGATATTTTAATCTTAAATCAAAAAACAGTAACCGCTTTTCACGAAACACAAAATGGTGTTGAAGTGTTTATAAATGAATTTAGTTTTAAAACTCAAAAACTACTTTTTGCAACCAATGGATTTGCAAATGAACTAATAAAAGTTGAAGTTACCCCAGCTCGTGGTCAAGTATTAATAACAGAACCAATTCCAAATCTTGATGTCAAAGGAACTTTCCATATCGATAAAGGGTATTATTATTTTAGAAATATTGGCAATAGGATTCTTTTAGGAGGTGGAAGAAATTTAGATTTTGAAGGAGAAACGACAACTGAATTAGGCGAAACAGCACTAATTCAAAATAAATTAGAATTCTTATTAAAAGAAGTAATTTTACCCAATCAAGATTTTAATATTGAACATCGCTGGAGTGGCATTATGGGCTTAGGTTCTAGTAAAAACCCAATCGTTTCGCAAGTGTCTGATCATGTATACTGTGGAGTTCGTCTAGGCGGAATGGGCGTTGCAATTGGTAGTATAGTTGGAAAAGAGTTAGCAGATTTAATATAATTAATATGATAAAAAGAAGTATTCGATTTGTATGTAAAGTGCTACTTTGGTTTATTGGACTATCCATCCTTTCTGTAATTATTTTTAAATGGGTTCCCGTACCAATTACTCCTTTAATGATAACTCGTGCCTTAGAAAATAAATGGAGCGATAAAGAAATGGTCTGCAGTCATGATTGGGTTCCTATTGAAAATATTTCTAAAAATCTACAAAAAGCAGTAATTGCTAGTGAAGACGGAAATTTTCTAACCCATCATGGATTTGATTTTGAAGCTATTCAAAAAGCTATGAAAAACAACGAAAAAGGAAAAAAAATAAAAGGAGGAAGTACAATATCACAACAAACAGCCAAAAATGTTTTTCTATGGCAAGGTAGAAGCTACCTCAGAAAAGGATTGGAAGCCTATTTCACCGTATTGATTGAATTAATTTGGGGAAAAGAGCGAATCATGGAAGTATATCTTAATAGCATTGAAATGGGCGATGGTGTTTATGGGGCTCAAGCCGCCTCAGAGTATTGGTATCGTAAAAATGCGGATGATTTATCAAAAAATGAAGCAGCAGGAATTGCGGCCATTCTTCCAAGTCCAAGAAGATTTAAAGCGACAAATTCCTCTTCCTATATTAATAAAAGAAAAAGTCGGATTGTGAAACACATGAGTTATGTTCGAAAATTAGACTACTAGATGTATAAATCTAAATAAAAAAAGAGCTAGAAAAAGAGCTCTTTTTTTATTTGTATTATGTAAATAACGGAATGTATTGTTTCCAGTGTTTGTAAATTAAAATGGCATTCAAAACGGTAACCAATAAAGCCGCGCTAACTCCAGGAATGTCTAAAAAAACATGGAAAAGCAAAATATTTATCGAAATTGGCGCTAATAATATTAAAGCAAATGCGATCCATTTTTTAAATAAAAGCATTGCTCCAATAATAACTTCTAAAATACCAACAAATGGAAAAATATAACCTGTTGCGCCTAAAGAATTCATAAAATCTGCCGCAGAACCTGTTGGCGGTGGAAGTGGAATAAAATGCAAAAATTTATTGCTTCCAAAAACCACAAGCAAAATCCCTAAAACGACTCTAACGAGTAAAGTAAATTGTGAATTCATAAAATATATTAATTAGTTAAAAGTTAAGTAAAATCCTAAATTAATGTATTATTCTTTATAAAAAACATAAATAATAATCAATTCAAAAATACAATTCATAAAAAATAGATTTTAGATTTTTTTTAAAACTTATTAAAAGGTTATTAAAAATTTCAAATCATAAATAAGAGGATTATTATTAATAGTTCTATATTCACAAAAAAATAAGAGTTACATGAGGAACGTACTAATAACAGGAGCTTCAAGCGGAATCGGGAAAGAAACAGCATTGCATTTTGCAAAAAACGGATGGAATGTAATTGCTACTATGATTTCTTTAGAAGAAGGAATTGCTATTCATAATATACCCAACATTCATTGTTATCTATTAGACGTAACTTCAACAGAAAGTATTCAATTCGCGAAAGAAAAAATACTGCAAGACTTTACTACAATTGATGTTATCATAAATAACGCAGGAATAGGATATCGAAGTTTTGTTGAATTATCCGAAGATGCTAATATTAATAGTATTGTAAATGTCAATTGGCTTGGAGTTGTTAAGGTTTGTAGAGCTTTTATTCCAGTTTTTAGAACTCAAAACTACGGTCAAATTATCAACATATCCTCCATTGCAGGGCTGGTTAATTTGCCTTTAGGAAGTTTCTATCATTCCACAAAACAAGCTGTTGAAAGTTTTTCGGAATGTATGGCTTATGAATTAATGGATTTCAATATTTCCGTATGTACCGTACAATTTGGCAATGCAGCGACGAATTTTCAAAATAATGTCACTAAATCAGCAGCTTCTGGAATTTCATCCTACGATACATTAATGAATAAAGTCACGGATATTCTTCATAAAAAAACAGCTAAAAACATTGACTTGACTCCAAGAATTACTCAAAAACTAATGTCAATTGCCGAAAATCCTGACTCAAATTTCAAAAGATATTCGATTGGCTTTGATGCTAATTTTATGAAAATGCTTAGGGAAATATTGGGTTATCGATTGTTTAATCGTGTGATTCGGAAGTTTGTTATGAAATAATATCTAAACTACAGAGAAACACAGAAAAGGATTACAAACAGATTGTCATAAAAAATCTTTTTTCATATAAAATCTATATAAAAACTTAGTTTTTTTACAATAAATTAATAAATCTATGTGGTAGAAAATTAGATTAAATAGTAAAATTCACACCCAAAACAACGGTTCTTCCAATGTTTGGAATACTGTCGGTTTTTAAACGGGATAAATGTGCGATATAGGTTTTATTCAACAAATTGTTTCCATTCAGATTGACATCGAAAGCGGTTTTTCCTAAATGAATTTTTCCGCCAAATCCGAGATTCAACAAAGTGTAATCGTTCGAGCGTGTTTCAAATCCACTCACATTATTCTGATCAAAAGTATGCACGGTATTCAACGTCACAAAACCATCAGTCAGCCATTTTTTGATATGGAACTCCGTTCGAATCGTATTGCTCCAACTGTTCGCAGGAATCAATGGCAAGTAATCGCCATTTTGCTTTTTTCCAGTAACGTTTTCAAAACTACTTTCTAAATGCAACCAATCGAGCGGATGCGGATGAAAATGCAACCCGACTTCACCACCGTAAAGTATTGCATTATTCTGAATATAATCAAATACTTCATTGCCGTCTAACACAGTTCCTCCAGGCGCAGCATAAATATAATGATTGATGTGATTGTAAAATCCATTGACGAAAAACTCGAAATGACTGTTGTTATATTCTAAATTGATGTCAGTTTGAATATTTTGTTCGTTTTTTAAATATTCGTTTCCAACTTCATATCTATTGGTGCCTTCGTGAACCCCATTTGAAGTAAGTTCCGCCAAATTTGGAGCTCGGAAACCCGAAGCTACATTCAACCGTAAAGTTAAATCTTCTACTAATTCAGTTTTGAATCCTAAAGATGCATTAAAACTATCATAGCTTTTATTGATGGCTTCAAACGAACCTTCTTCTCCAGAAATTCCGTTTGCTTTACTGATGATTTTCCTATTATCGAATCGCAATCCAGCTTGAATAACATTCGATTTCCATTCGTAATTTAATGTACCAAAAACGCCATAATCAGTAGTATTCGCATCAGGTATTAAATATTCTTCCCCAGAATTTTTGTTGGTTTGATACATGCCTTGAACCCCAATAATGGATTCTATTTTGCCAAATTTTGGAAGATGAAATTTCGCATCGTAATTGAAAGTTTTCAGCTTCATATGTAAAACAGCTATGTTGCTATCTTCAAATTCACTTCTGTCATTTTCGACATAGCCGACATTGAAATCTAATTTAGATTTTTGAAAATACACCACATTATTAGAACTCAATAGATGGTTGAAAACGCCTTGTTTCGGGTATATTGTTTTTTTGCTTGAAGTTTGTTCTGCAATACCATTTTCTGGTATGCCCAAATCGAGTTTGTTGTAGTTATAACGCAATATACTCGAAAATTTAGCATTCGAATAACCGATTCCAGTTTTAAAATCTGTTTCGTTATACCTTGTGTTAGTCACACGATCACCATTTGGAATCCTATAATCGGAATGCGTATTGTAGCTTCCACGTGCTGAAAATTTCCAGTTTTCTGCGGATGTTTTTAAACCCAAAGAAGTATTGCTTCCTAAAGTATTCGAAAATAACTTTTGACTAAAATTAGTTTTAAAAGTATGGGCGTCTGCAAATTTTTCTGGATTGAAATACAACACACCACCCAACGCATCGGATCCGTAAAGCAACGAAGCCGGGCCTTTAATGACTTCAACACTTTCAATTCCAGAATCATTCAATCCTAAACCATGTTCCTCTCCAAATTGCTGATTTTCTATTCGAACACCTTGTGAATAAACCAAAACCCGATTACCACTCAATCCGCGAATGACAGGTTTTCCGATAGATGTTCCTGTAGAAACTTGCGAAACTCCAGGAATCGTAGCCAAACCTTCAATTAAAGTGGAAGTTCCTTTTTGTTGCAATGATCGCATACTGGCATGTTCTACTTTCATGACGTTTTGCGATTGTAATTTATTGAAAGCTGTCGAGACAATTATTTCGTCCATTTGAAATGCTTTTTCTTCAAGGCTAATGTCGAGAAGCATTTCTTTTTGTTGTAATGAAATGGTTTTATTTTGAGTGGCAAATCCAATAAAACTGAAGGTCAGTTTCAAATTGCTATTGGGAAGATTATTTAAAGTGTATTTTCCGTTTTCATCGGTAGTAGTTCCTTTGTGAATTTCAGAAGCATTCACAGTAACGCCTTTTATAGGTTGGTTTTTCGCATCGGTCACTGTCCCTGTAACAGAATTTTGCGAAGACAACATAGCCGAAAATCCTAGGAATAGGATGAGTATAATTTTTTTCATAAGTTTAGTGATATTGTTATCAATGATAGACTGCTTTCAACTTGAGATTGAAAGTCATGACATTATTTAAACAATTGCACTTGGTGGGCCTCGAAGTGAATAAGAACTTCCTGGATATGATAAAATAATTTCAGTCGGAACGGAGAAACAATAGGGCATTAACCCTGTTGTAAAATGCAGATTGTATGAAAAAGTATCTGGAGTGATGAAGTTACTAAACGTAAATTCACAAACAAAACAATGATCAAAAGGATGGTGTTGATGCGATATTTCGGTTTGGCCTGTGTATTTATGATGGCACTGTTTATGGGAAAATTGTTTACTTAAATGTTCAAAGGAATGTACCGATTGCAGTAGCATCGAGAACAATACTGCAACCATTAACATCGAATTGACTATAGCAAACCTTTTTTTCATCGCGACAAATGTAGTAAACTCATAAAAAAATTGGTTTGTTTTAACATAGTTTTGGATTTTAGTGAAAAAAGGATAGCCACAAATTCATGAATTATTAATAATTCATGAATTTGTGGCTATCCTTTTTTTTGAGCCTAAGTTTGATTTAAACTAAATTATTCGCTACTAAATATTCCGCAATTTGAATGGTATTCGTTGCTGCACCTTTTCTTAAATTATCTGCAACAATCCACATATTTAGAGTATTCGGTTGGCTTTCGTCTCTTCTGATTCTACCCACAAAAACATCGTCTTTTCCTTGTGCATACATGGGCATTGGATACGTATAGGTATCGGTATTGTCTTGAACAGTTACCCCGGCAGTTTGATGCAATATTGCTCTCACTTCATTCACATCAAAATCATTCGAAAACTCGACGTTCACCGCTTCACTATGGCCACCAACTATAGGAACTCGAACGGCAGTTGCAGTAACTGCAATGGATTTATCGCCAATAATTTTTTGAGTTTCACGAACTAATTTCATTTCTTCTTTGGTATAACCGTTTTCTTCAAACAAATCACATTGCGGAATGGCATTTCGATGAATAGGATATTTGTAGGCCATCTCTCCCTGAACACCAGCATATTCGTTTTCTAATTGCTGTACCGCTTTTACACCAGTTCCAGTAATAGATTGATACGTAGAAACAATAACACGTTTAATATTGTATTTTTTATGTAAGGGTGCTAAAACCAAAACCATTTGAATCGTAGAACAATTAGGATTGGCAATAATTTTATCTTCTTTCGTCAATAAAGAAGCATTGATTTCTGGAACGACTAATTTTTTTGTTGGATCCATTCTCCAAGCTGATGAATTATCGATTACAGTTGTTCCTGCAGCAGCAAATTTTGGAGCCCAATCTAATGAGGTTTGTCCGCCTGCTGAAAACAGAGCAATATCTGCTTTCATATCAACAGCCGTTTGCATCCCTACAACTTTATATTTTTTTCCTTTGTATTCGATTTCTTTTCCAACTGATTTTTCAGATGCCACTGGAATTAATTCTGTAATTGGAAAATTTCTTTCCGCTAAAACTTGAAGCATAACTTCCCCAACCATTCCGGTTGCGCCTACAACTGCTACTCTCATTTTATAATGATATTTGTTAATTTGAGAGCAAATATAAACAATTATCAATCTGGATTAAAGCGGATAATTCAAAAATTGAAAATACAAACTAACAAATGAATCTAGCTATTATACAAGTATTTAACAGAATTATGCAACATTGATTTGTTATATTTGTTAGGTTATTAATTTAAAACCAACTACTATGAAAAAGATAATTTACCTCTGTGTCTTATTTTTTTCTTTTCAGTCACAAGTTGTTGCTCAGATTAACCATATACGATGGGGAACTAGTAAAAATCCATTGGAAGGGCTTACAATAACTTGGCAAAGTACAGGAACTACCGATATGATTAAATGGGGATATTCTTCTACTTTTGAACAAGGTACTTTTCCTGGTGTGGGAAGACCTGGATATTCGGACACTTTTTATGATTATAAATTCCCGAATTTAAATGCAAATACTACACTTTATTATCAATTATTAAATTCACAAAACAGCACTTGGACTCCAACAAAAACTTTTAATACAGCGCCTCAGATAAACACTGCAAATTTTTCTTTTATTGCAACAGGCGATAGTAGAGGTGGCGCGATTGTTTGGCAAGCTATTTCTGATTTAGCAAATTTGCAACAGACGGATTTAACTATTTTTAATGGAGATATTGTTTCTGATGCGGGAATTGCTTCTCAATGGGATGATTGGTTTGATGCCGGAGCTTCCTTTCTAGAAAAGAATTTAGTTTTGCACGCTTTAGGAAATCATGATGCCTTAAGTATTCCAAACTATCTCAATAATTTCGAATTACCAAAATCATCTTCTGGAGTTGATGGGGCAGAATTATACTATGCCGTAAATTATGGAGAAGCTGTCATTATATCTCTAGATTCTGAAATTCCTGAGGATACGGATCAGTATAATTGGCTAATTGCAACTTTACAGGCCAATCAGAATAAAAGATGGAAAATCATATCCTTTCACAAACCATTTTATACCATTGGTCCACACATCGGAGAAATGGATAACTATTATACAACTTGGTGGAAAGCTTTTGATGACTATGGAGTTGATCTAATTTTGAATGGTCATGACCATATGTACGAACGCGCTAAACCAATTAATAGAAACATTAGCACCACATCACCAGTTCCAGTTTATGGGAGCGGTCCTAGTGAAGGAAAATGTCAAATTGTTTGTGGTGGTGCTGGCGCAGGACTGACTAATTTATCAAGTGGTTGGTATATCGAAAGTTTCTTGAGAAGTCATAATTTCTGCAAATTTGAAGTAACTCACAATACTTTATGCGGAAATGTATATGACGAAACAAATCTTCTCATTGATTCTTTTTGTATTGATAAAACTCCTTTAGCAACAGTTACTCAAAAGACAAATTTCAATCCAATAGTTTTGGCACCTAATCCAGCCATTGATACTTTTAGAATTGAATATAACTCTATAAATTTGGGAGAATTGATAATTTCAGTTTTTGATATGAATGGGAAGTTAATCAATACAAAAAAATCACAAAAAAAAGGTTTGGAATTTTCTTATAAATACGATGCATCTCAATTGCAAAGCGGTGTTTATACTGTAGAATTGCAAATGGGAAGTCAAAAAGATCATGCGTTATTGATTAAGAAATAAATATAATGGGCAGAAACAAAACCATTGAAATTGTAGCAAGAATAGGAGTTTTTGGCACTTTTTTAGGACATGGAATAGCAGCTTTATTTGTAAATAGTAATTGGATTCCTTTACTAACGTGTTATGGATTCTCTGTAGATAACGCTAAAGGATTAATGCCATTAATTGGAATGCTTGATATTGTTGTAGCCTTTATTATTTTAATTTACCCCATTCGGATTGTTTTAATTTGGGCTGTTTTTTGGACGTTCATGACCGCATTAAGCCGTCCAATTTCTGGAAGTGAATGGATCGAATTTGTAGAACGATCTGCCAATTGGTGCTTACCTTTAATCTTATTGTATTTACAAGGATTCCCAAAATCATTCCCTTCTTTATTTAAAATAAAAGCATAAAAAAATGGAAGATGTTTGTCTTCCATTTTTAAATTTAATAAAACCAAATTTTATTTTTTTAATAAATCTCTAATTTGTGTTAGCAATTCTTCTTGAGAAGGACCAGATGGAGCAGGAGCCTCTGCTGGTTTTTTCATTTTACCATAAGCTTTAATAATTAAAAACATTACAAAACCTACAACAATTAAACTAACGATTGTGTTAATCCATGCGCCATATCTAACAGCGTTTTCAGGGCTAGTAATCGCGCCAGCGGCATCTTTAACCTCTGGAGATAAAACGTACTTCAAAGCTGCAAAGTCCACCCCGCCAGTAAACATCCCGACAATTGGCATAACAATGTCTGCCACAAAACCGTTAACAACAGCGCCTACTGCGCCAGCCATAATTACTGCAACTGCGAATTCAATCACGTTGCCTGTCATGATAAAACTTTTAAATTCTTTTAACATAATAAATTGAGATTAGTTAGAGTTTATATTATATAAAAAGCTAAAATACTTAAAATTTTAACGTTAAATTAATTATTATAAAAAATTATTCTCTAAAGAAAACTCTTTTAACTCTTTGCGAAATACCGGTAAGAATCTCGTAAGGAATGGTTTGCAGTTTTTCAGCGATGTAAACAACCGTTGGGCTTTCTCCGAAAATAGTTACGGAATCTCCTTCTGCGCAAGAAATATTTGAAACATCAACCATGAGCATGTCCATACAGATACTTCCGATGATTGTTGCTTTTTGGTCGTTGATGGTAATAAACCCATTTCCATTACCCCAATGTCTTGAAATTCCATCTGCATAACCAATTGGAATTGTTGCGACTTTGGTAGTTTGTGTTGCTATAAATCGACGACCATAGCCGACACTTTCACCAGCATCAATGGTTCGGATTTGAGAAATAATCGATTTTAAAGTGCCAACATTTTCTAAATTGGGTTGTTCTTCAGGATCGTTTGAAATACCATAAAGTCCAATTCCTAATCGGACCATTTCATATTGAGCTTTAGGAAAATTACTAATTCCAGAGGTGTTTAATAGATGACGGATAGGTTTTATCTTTAATTCTGAAATTAATTCCGAAGACATTTTTTCAAACAAATCAATTTGGTACAATGCAAATTCATGATGATTCAAATCATCACTAGTCGCCATATGTGACAAAATGCTTTTTACCAGAACCAAAGGATTTTCTTTTAATATGTCTGTCAGTTCTTTTAATTGTTCTTCTTC
>CANHMG010000083.1 GCA_947461795.1 Flavobacteriaceae bacterium
AATGGTTGCGTGGCGAATTTAACTGCCAGTCGTATCTCAATGAAAAATATGCGTAAGTCACGTTTCTTCCAAAAAGATGCGTACATCTCAGTAGATTTTTTAGACAAAATTTGTGAAGTCGTAAAAATGCAAGATGCTCCCGAAACTCCAGGAGATTTCGATATGATTCTTCAAAATGCAGAAGGCGTGAAAAAGCAAATTTATTTTGCCAATCCAGAAGTAGCTCCCAACAATGCTATTTTAGATGAATTGGAAACTTTTGCAGATGCCATCAACAATAATACAACTCCAATCGTAACGCTAGAGCAAGGAACAGAAGCATTGCGAGTGGCGCATCAAATCATAGATTGTTTCAAATAATAATATAAATATAGCATGAAAAACATAGCCGTAATCGGAGCTGGAACTATGGGGAACGGAATTGCCCATACGTTTGCACAAAGTGGATTTACCGTTAAATTAATAGATGTCTCTGAAAAATCATTAGACAAAGGAATGACTACTATAGCGGCAAACCTTGATCGTATGGTCGCTAAAGGAACCATTACTGAAGCTGATAAATTGAAAACAGTCGGGAATATCATCACGTATACTGATATCAAAGATGGTGTGGTAGGTGTTGATTTGGTTGTCGAAGCCGCTACAGAAAACATCGACCTAAAACTGAATATTTTCAAGCAACTCAACGAGGCTTGTTCACACAATACGATTTTGGCAACCAATACTTCTTCTATTTCGATAACCCAAATAGGAGCTGTGGTTACCCACCCAGAACGCGTCATTGGGATGCATTTTATGAATCCAGTGCCTATCATGAAATTGGTAGAAATCATCCGTGGTTATAATACTTCTGATGAAATTACCAAAACCATCATGGATTTATCGGTTGCTTTAGGAAAAGTTCCAGTAGAAGTAAATGATTATCCTGGATTTGTAGCAAATCGAATTTTAATGCCAATGATTAATGAATCGATTGAAACTTTATACAATGGTGTTGCGGGTGTTTATGAAATAGACACAGTGATGAAATTAGGAATGGCGCATCCCATGGGGCCATTGCAATTAGCTGATTTTATTGGTTTGGACGTTTGCTTGGCGATTTTGCACGTGATGCATGATGGTTTCAAAAATCCAAAATACGCTCCTTGCCCACTTTTAGTGAATATGGTTCGTGCTGGGAAATTAGGCGTGAAATCGGGAGAAGGTTTTTACGATTATGCGGAAAGTAAAAAAGCAGAAAAAGTCGCTAGAATGTTTTTGAAAAATTAATAATTAACAATGAATAATTAATAATGACCACAAAATTATTAATTGTTAATTATTCATTATTCATTGAAAAAAGATGGCTAGTATTTTTCCATTTGAGGCGGTTCGACCTACTCGAGACAAAGTTTGTTTAGTGACTTGCCGTTCCTATGAAGAATACGTCAATGCAGAACTGGCGGCTCAATTAGACTTCAATCCACTATCCTTTTTACATGTATTAAAACCTGCTTTTGTCAATCAGCAAACCATTGCTTATGAAAAAAGATACAAGCAAGTACAGCAGAAATATCAGGAATTTAAAGATGAAATCATATTAGTCAAAGACGACAAGCCCGCCATTTATATTCATAAAATCATTACCAAAACGGAATCATTTACAGGCATTATTGTCGGAACTTCCATTGAAGAATACCGCAACGATATCATCAAAAAACACGAAGACACTATTGCCTTCCGCGTTAGATTATTGAAGGAATATATGAAATATTCCGGCTTCAATACCGAACCAGTGCTAATGACCTATCCGGATAACAAAACAATCGAAAACTGGATTTTCAATTGCACGCAAAAACAAGCGGATTTTGAGTTTTCAACGACAAAGAAAGAAATCCATTACCTGTGGAAAATCGACGATGCCATAGAGATCAATTGGTTGCAAAATATTTTTAAGAAAACGAACTATCTCTATATTGCTGACGGACACCATCGTTGTGAAGCGTCTGCATTGCTTTCGGAAGAAAATGAAGACAGCGAGAATACTTCCAAAAGTCATATGCTTAGTTACTTGATTTCGGAAAACAACGTGAAGATTTACGAATACAATCGCATAATCAAGGATCTTAATGGACTATCAAAAACGGAATTCTTAGAAGCATTAGGCAAAACATTTACCGTTGAGAATCTAGATCAAAGCTATAGCAAACCAATTGCAAAACATCAATTTGGAATGTACTTGGACGGGCAATATTATTGCTTAAATCTAAAAGAAGAAAATGCTGGTTTCAAATCTGAATTAGAATCGCTTGATACTCAAATTCTCTACGACAAAGTGCTGTCAACATTATTGAATATTCATGATTTGAGAAACGACGAACGCATCGAATATATTTCAGGGAAACATCCAATTCAAATTTTAAAGCAAAAAATTGATGATGGTGAATTTGAAGTTGGATTTATCTTGTTTCCGTGCGACATCAATGAAATTAAAGTACTTGCCGACAATCATTTCATCATGCCGCCAAAAAGCACGTATATCGAACCAAAGTTCAGAAGCGGATTGGTTATTTATGAATTGTAACGCTGCAAATGCGATAAAATAAATCAAAAATACATGTCAATTCGAGAAAATCTCCTCAATATCAAAGCTACATTACCGTCACAGGTTACATTAGTAGCAGTTTCCAAAACCAAGCCCGTTTCCGACCTCATGCAGGCGTACGAAGCTGGTCAACGTGTTTTTGGAGAGAACAAAATCCAAGAAATGACGGAGAAGTGCGAACTCATGCCTAAAGATATCGAATGGCATATGATTGGACATATTCAGAGCAACAAAGTCAAATATATGGCGCCTTACGTACGTTTGATTCACGGTGTCGACAGTTTGAAATTGTTAGAAGAAATCAACAAACAAGCACAAAAAAACAACCGAGTTATCAATTGCCTTTTGCAAATTCATATCGCCGAGGAAGAAACCAAATTTGGCTTGAATGAAGAAGAACTTAGCGACTTACTACAATCCGAAACCTTTAAAAATCTAAGAAATATTAAAATCGTTGGACTCATGGGCATGGCTACATTTACCGAAAACCAAACTCAAATTAAAAAAGAATTCCAACACCTAAAATCCATTTTCGACAAGAACCAACAACCGACAACTCACAACCGACAACTCACAACCCTTTCCATGGGCATGTCCGGCGATTATCAACTCGCCATCGAATGTGGAAGTACCATGGTTCGAATCGGAAGTAGTATCTTTGGCGGAAGGTAATTTGAAAATGTGAAAATGAAAAAACCAACCACTGCTAACCAACCACTGCTAACTGATTACTAGATTTGTACGCAATACTCGACATAGAAACTACCGGAGGACAATTTAACGAAGAAGGCATTACCGAAATTGCCATCTATCGTTTTGACGGCCATGAAGTGGTCGATCAGTTTATTAGCTTGGTTAATCCTGAAATTCCCATTCAACCTTTTGTTGTAAAACTAACCGGCATTAATAACGCCATGCTGCGCTCGGCACCCAAGTTTTTTGAAGTCGCCAAACGCATCATCGAAATCACGCAAGACTGCATCATCGTAGCACACAACGCTTCTTTTGATTATAGAATTCTACGAACTGAATTTCGCCGATTGGGCTACACCTTCGATTGCAAAACACTTTGCACCGTTGAACTGGCAAAAGTGCTAATGCCAGAACAACCTTCTTACAGCTTAGGAAAATTAGTGCGTTCTTTAGGAATTCCAATGGCGGACAGACATCGGGCGAGCGGCGACGCCTTGGCGACCGTCAAACTTTTCAAAATGCTGCTAGACAAAGATGTCGAAAAGATCATCGTAAAAGACATGGTGCAGTCGGAAATTGTCAAAGGACTGCCGCCGAAATTACTAGATATAGTTGAAAGTGTCCCATCAAAAACGGGCGTATATTATATACATCGCGAAGATGGTTCAATCATCTATATCGGGAAAAGCAAAAACATCAAAAAAAGAATCAACCAGCATTTTACAGGAACAACCAACAAATGCAAGAAAATCCAAATTGAAGTCTTTGCAGTGACCTATGAAGAAACCGGAAGTGAACTCATCGCCTTGCTTAAAGAAAGCGAAGAAATCAAAATCAATCAGCCTATTTACAACCGTTCCCAACGCAAAAGTATTTTTCAATGGGCGTTGTATGCGGAAAAAGATGCACAAGGTTACCTCAATCTATTGCTGCAAAAAGCCGATGGTAGAAAAAAGGAAATAACGTCTTTCACCACTTTTCAAGAAGGCAAAAATGCACTCTTTAGAATTACAGCGCACTACAAACTCTGTCAAAAATTGACCGGTTTATACGAAACTAAAAACCACTGTTTTCAGTACACAATCAAAGAATGTGACGGCGCTTGCATTGGAAACATTTCACCTGAAGAGTATAACGCACGTGTGCAAGAATTCATCGACAAAAATGTCTTCGAAAACAAAACCATCGTAATTACTGACCGCGGCAGAACCATCAACGAGCGCTCGGCAGTACTGATAGAAAACGGCATTTACAAAGGTTACGCGTTCTACGATTTGAATTACCAAATCCGAAATATCGAAATCTTGAAGAATATGTTGACACCCATGGAGAACAATCGCGATACGAGAACCATCATTCAAAGCCAAATTCGAAGAAGTAGAAGCGTCAAGTTGTTGTATTTTTAGGAGCTATTTCCCGCTGTTCGTTCAACCCGAGCGTAGCAAATTGACCGAACACAATATAGAACAATTATAATATGTGAGGTAATCTTTTGTGCTGAACGACAGCACAAAAGGATGCCACTACCACCCGCCTTGCCGCGAGGCAGGCCGGGGCTAAGGCATTCAACCATCGAAGTAGTATCATCATGAAATATCTAATAGTCATTGTCGGACCAACAGCCATCGGAAAAACTGCGATGAGCATTCAATTGGCGCAACATTACGATTGTGAAATCTTGTCGTGCGACAGTCGACAATTTTATCGCGAAATGGCTATCGGTACCGCAGTTCCAACTAACGAGGAATTGGCTGCAGCAAAGCATCATTTTATTCACAATCGTTCCGTGACTGAAAATTATACAGTCGGCGATTTCGAAAAAGAAGCCATCGCTAAACTTGAGGAACTGTTTGTTCAGAAAGATTATGCTATTCTTGTTGGTGGCTCAGGACTTTATGTAAACGCCGTTCTCAAAGGATTCGATGCATTTCCGGAGATTCCAACGGACATTCGCGATTTGGTTTCGAACAATTATGAGCAACGTGGACTATCCTATTTGCAAGAACAATTGCAAGATAATGATTCAAAGTATTATAACAAACTCACAACCGAGAACCCACAAACGCTGCTCAACCCGCAACGGATGATGCGCTTTGTGGAAGTCTGTTTAGGAACCGGTCAACCTTATTCTTCTTTTTTAAATCTAAAGAAGAATACTCGATTTTTTACACCAATAGTCATTGGCTTAGAAGCCGATCGAAACTTAATGTATGATCGCATCAACCAACGCGTCGACTTGATGTTGGAAGCTGGGTTGCCTGAAGAAGTAAAAAATCTCATTTTATATAAAAATTTAAACGCTTTACAAACAGTTGGTTATAAAGAATTATTTGATTGTATTGACGAAAAAACAACATTGCCTTATGCCATAGAAGAAATTAAGAAAAACACAAGACGATTTGCCAAACGACAACTCACTTGGTTTAAAAGAAATGAAGCTACCAAGTGGTTTGATTTTCAAACTACTTCAAACGAGATCATTCAATATATTAATACAAAAATATAGTCCAATTCGACATTTATGCCTATAGCGACCAACTTTAGTTCTATTTATTCCCAAGAATGGGAAATCAATTTTATGCAATGCACACCCAATGGCTATTTGCGTTATACCGATTTGTGCAATATGTTGCAATTGACTGCTGCAGCGCATTCCGAGTCGGGTGGATTTAGTTTTGTTGATATGCAACAGTACAACCAAGCTTGGGTATTGAGTAGAATGCGACTTGAGATTACTAAACTCCCTAAATGGAAAGACATTATCACCATCAAAACGTGGATCAACTCCTTGGAGAATTCCCGTTCGGTTCGTGCGCTGGAAGTATCAGTAAATGGAGAAAAATGTATTGGAGTAGAAACTTTTTGGGCCGTCTTCAACACCAAAACACGTCGACCTGAAGGAATGGTTTTGGCGCACGACCATTGCGAAAAATATCCAGAGAACCGAGCTACTTTACAACCATTTTCAAAAATTGAAATCGACGAATCGAAAGAATTACTTTTTGAAAGAAAAGTTGTGTTGTCGGATTTAGACATTGTAAATCATGTCAACAACGTGAAATATTTAGAATGGTGTTTAGATGTGATTGATGAAGCCATCATGTTGAATAAGTCGATTGCCAGCATAGATATGAATTTCTTGAAAGAGTTATCGTTGGGCGAAGTTGTTGAAATTCATGAATCGAATGAAGAAAACCAAACTATTTTCAGCATTACCAAAGAAAGTAAATCGGTTTTTGCATTGGCTGTGAACTGGAAATAAAGTATGATTTTACTGAGATCTTTAGCCCCGATGGCAGTGGCATCCTTTTGTGCTGTCGTTCAGCACAAAAGATATAACGGACAGCGGGAATATGCTTCTCATAAAAAAAGCTCCGATTTCTCAGAGCTTTTAAAATTATACGGCAACTTTATTTTTGACTACCAGTCTAAAACCTTCTCCGTGTATGTTGAGTATTTCAACTTCTGGATCTAGTTTGAGGTATTTTCTTAGTTTGGCAATATACACATCCATACTTCTTGATGTAAAATAATTGTCGTCTCTCCAAATTTTTGTTAATGCTAATTCTCTCGGCATTAAATCGTTTTCATAAACGGCAAGCATTTTTAATAATTCGTTTTCTTTAGGAGACAATTTGATTGGTTCCTCATCTTTAAAAGTCAAGAAACGAAGTTTTGAATTCAAGTGAAAACCACCAATTTGAAATTCAAAACGAACGTGATCTGTTTTTACATCATTGGCTTTACGTTGTATTATTGCTTTAATTTTCATCAACAACACTTCTGAATCGAAAGGTTTGTTAAGATAATCGTCTGCTCCTACTTTATAGCCTTTTAAAACATCTTCTTTCATGGATTTAGCCGTTAAGAAAACGATAGGCACTTCTTTGTTTTTTTCTCGAATTTCTTTAGCTAGTGTGTAGCCGTCTTTATAGGGCATCATGACATCAAGGATGCATAAATCGAAGGTGTCTTTTTTGAATTTTTCGAAACCTTCCATTCCGTTTTTGGCTAAAGTGACATCAAAGTCATTTAGTGTTAAGTAATCTTTTAGTATCGCGCCAAAATTTTGGTCGTCTTCTACTAGAAGGATTTTTTTGTTTTCAGTTTCCATAGCAATTTAGTTTAGTTTAGTTGATTAATGGTATTTTAATAATGAAAGTGCTTCCTTTTCCTTTTTCACTTTCAACAAATATTTGACCATTATGGTCTTCAATTATTCTTTTGACGTAGGATAAACCTAGTCCATGACCTTTTACATTATGCAAATCACCGGTATGTTCACGGTAGAATTTTTCGAAAATTCTTTTTTGAGCAACTTTACTCATTCCGATACCTTGATCTTTAATTTTAATGATAACGAAATCTTTTATGTTTTCAGTATAAATATCGATAATTGGTGTTTCCGGAGAATATTTTATAGCATTGTCTAGAACATTAACGATAACATTTGTAAAGTGCATATCGTTTAAAAGAACTGAAGTTCTATTGGCTTCTAGATGCTTTGTTATTTTTCCATGACGGTCTTCAATTATGAGATTTACGTGTTCGATAGCATCATCAATGATATCGTGAATGTTATTCGAATCTTTATTAATATCTAGTTCTTTTTTCTCTAGTTTAGAGATACGAAGTACATTTTCTACTTGAGCATGCATTCTTTTGTTTTCGTCCCGAATCATTTGCAAATAGCGATGTACTTTTTCTTTATCGTCAATGACTTTAGGATTTTTGATGGCGTCTAGCGCTAGATTAATAGTAGCAATAGGTGTTTTAAACTCATGGGTCATATTGTTGATGAAATCGGTTTTGATTTCTGAAATTTGACGCTGACGTATCAATTGATTTAATGCACTTGAATAAGCAATAATAATTACAAGAGTAAAAATGATTGATAACAATGTGATTCCTACTAATTCAGAGAAAAGAAATTTTTCTTTATGAGGAAAACAAACCATTAACAAATACTTTTCGTTTCCTTCATTATCTGTAAAAACTGGGATTGAATAAGTATCCTCTTTGTCAAATCTGAAATTTTCAGATTGAATTTTAGTGGCTAATCCATTACTATAAATACTGAATTCAAAAGGAGTCTTAACATCATATTCATCCAACTCATCATGCAAAAGCTTTTGCAATTTTTCTATAGAAACTCTCTCTTGCAAAGGTTTTGCAGCAGCAATGTCTTTAAAGAAAATTTCAAATTGAGCATTATCAAGGATGTCTAATTTACCCGTTTTATTGATTTTGATATCCGGATTTACTTTTTGTTGCATTCCTGATTTATCAATATCTCCATTATTGTAAACTTCTGTAGTCCTTTTTGAAGAAAAGTTTTTAAGTTTTAAACTGTCCGATTTTTTATCAAAGAACGAAGATGAAATATTATAATCTTCTGAGATAATGTTGTTGGAATAAATTATAGTTTCATTTGTTCGAGAATCTCTTTGATAGTATCCAAACTCCAAAAAATCACTCTTTTGAGGTTCTTTCCCTATACTATCTTTTAGTTTTTTGTATTTATCAATAAAACTAAAAGCTTCTTCTTTTTGCAATTTATCGGAAACATTTCCAATAACTTGTTTCACATGAAACCTAAATTGTTCTTCATTATTTTTGAAAGAAGTGTTAAACCAATAAACTTGCACTAGAATGATTCCAATTAAGGATAGACTCATTAGAACTACAAGCAATCGAAAAAACAATTTATTCATCTCAACAAAGTTAACATTTTAACATTTATACTATAAATACATTAACCAAAGATTAACATCAAAAGGTAATTTTAATGAATCATCATTTTTTTTAGAATTTTATCCAATTGCCTTTTCGCTATACTAAGGTCATTATTTTCAATAATATAATCACTTTTTGCGATTCTCATTTCATCACTCCATTGATTGTTAATTCTACTTAACACTGCATCTTCAGAAATTTGATCTCTTTGAATAACTCTTTCAATTCTAGTTTTTAATGGTGCAATTACTGTTATTATTACATCACAATCTTTGTAGCTTCCGCTTTCAAAAAGAATAGCAGCTTCTTTTACAACAAATGGTTTATCGCTAAATTGCTTTAACCAATTTTCAAAATGTGCTTTTACTGCTGGATGAATAATATCATTAAGTTCTTTTAATTTTTTAGTATCATTAAAAACAATCTTTGCTAATCTATCTTTACTTAGTAGGTTGTTTTCAAAAATTGTTTCACCAAAAGCAGTTTTTATTTTTTGGAGTACTATTGGATTTAGAAATAATTTTTTTGCTTCGTCATCAGCTATATAAACTGGTATGCCCAATGACTTTATATAATTGGCTAGTGTTGTCTTACCACTCCCTATTCCTCCTGTTAAACCTATAATTTTTGTCATTTTGTAAAAAATAATTCTGGAAATGCTTTTTGAGGATTTTGCTTTAATAATTTGATTTTAATAAACGAAATGATAAAACCTAATCCATAGCTGTTAAATTGTTTCCCTGTTGCAAGTATGGATAAAAATCCAATGCGAATACTCTTATTTTGAATGGTTGAAAAAATTAAAATTAAAAGAAAATAGAAGCAATATAATTTGAATAAAAAATCTTGAACAAATAGCAATAATACTAAAGACCCGTATAATCCTAGAATAAAAATGGAGGGGAAAAAATATGTTAGTTTACTGTATTTTGGATGCCAGCTATCTAGTATAGGCCTTGCTTTTCCAAATTTATTGGTTTGTATTGAAAACTTATTCCAATCGATTCTTCTTTTGTGATATACAAAAGCATTTTGAATTAATTTTGAATGAAAACCTAACTCCCATAAACGAATCGTCAAGTCAGGATCTTCTCCAGGATGAATATTACCAAATCCTCCTGATGCTTGAAATGCAACTTTAGAAATTCCCATATTAAAACTTCGAGGTTGAAATTTATTTAATTTTTCACTTCCTCCTCTAATTCCACCTGTTGTAATAAAAGAGGTCATCGAAAAATTGATTGCTTTTTGAATATCCGAAAAAGAATCTAAAGCTTGATCTGGGCCTCCAAAAAAATCGACAAAATCTTTAGTTAATGCTTTAGAAACTTCAGCTAAGTACTGTTTAGGAATGATACAATCCGAATCAAAAATGATAAAATAATCCCCTTTAGCCTTTTGCATTCCGAAATTTCTAGAATCGCCTGGTCCAGAATTCTCTTTAAAATAATACGAAATTGCAAGTTGCTTGGAATACTTATTTACAATTTCATCTGATTTTAATGCAGAACCATCTTCAATAACAACAATTTCGAAAGGATCTGAATAATTTAATTGTAGAAGACTTTGCAATAGTTCTTCCATTTCCTCTGGGCGATTGTATACCGGAATGATAATCGAAAAAAGCATATTCTATAATTTTAACAAATATAAACTTTATCAAAAACAAAAACCACCTGCAAGGGTGGCTTTTCTAATTCATTTTATTTTTAAAGTTTACTCTTTGGTAATTTTTATCGTATTTTGACTTTCATTAGAAAATACTTTTACCATATAAATACCTCTTGGGTAGGAACTTAAATCAATTTTACATTCTTTAGAATCTTCTTCTAACGAAATAATTTCCTGTCCCAATAATGTATATACAATTACTTTATGTATCGTTTTTGAATAGGAAAGATTTAAAAAATCTTGAACTGGATTTGGATAATATTTAAAATTAGATATTTCGAAAGAATTAGAAGATAAAGTTGGACTCCATGCGGCAATTCGAAAGGTTCCATAAACATTATTCCCGTATTCCCAAACTCTTGCAAAAATTGTTTCTCCTGGAATTAATCCTGTTAAATTTAATTTAGAAAAAGAGCCAATTCCTTCATCATCACTACATCCTAAAGCAGTTAAACTTGAACACGTACCTCTAAATACAGTTAATCCTGAATCTATAAAAGGCGAACCTGGGTCTTGCTGAACTTCGATAGTAATTTTACCATCTGGTGGAACAATTGCACTATACCATACATCTCCACCAAAATTAAAAACAGCACAAGTAGGATTCGGTTGACCAAGTGTGTTTGTTGCATCTACATTTGTACCTACTAAATAATGTTCAGCGAAAGTAGTTCCATTAGTCAGAGG
>CANHMG010000084.1 GCA_947461795.1 Flavobacteriaceae bacterium
AAAGTCATCCTTGCTTTTCAAAAAGGGTTGGAAACTTTAGATGATGCCTATGATTTTATTGTAAAATTGGATGCGGATCTCCTATTACCTCCTAATTATTTTGAAACCATTATTTCTCATTTTGAATCAGATGCAAACATTGGAATGGTTGGTGGATTTGCTTACATTGAGAAAAATGGAGATTGGATTCTAGAAAATCTAACCAATAAAGATCATATTCGAGGTGCTTTTAAAGCGTATCGAAAAGCATGTTTTCAACAAATTGGTGGCCTTAAACCAGCTATGGGTTGGGACACTGTTGATGAATTGCTTGCAAAATTTTATAATTGGAGCGTTGTGACAGACGACACTTTGAAAGTAAAACACCTGAAGCCAACCGGCGCCAATTACAATAAATCTGCGCGATTCAAACAAGGTGAAGCTTTTTATAGTTTGGGCTATGGCTTTTGGATTACAGTTATTGCTTCAGCCAAATTGGCAATGATGAAGAAAAAACCATTGTTATTCCTAGATTATATGCAAGGATTTTGGAAAGCTATGTTGGCTAACAAATCTCTTCTGGTTACAGTGGAACAAGCACGATTTATTCGCCATTATCGTTGGAAGAATATGAAAGAAAAGATTTCCAAGTAAGCTATTCCGCGTGAAGGATAGAAGCGGTAGCCCACAGCCAAATGCAGTGCTAACGGAATATGGCGAGGACTATAGCGATTAGCCCGTTCGCCGAGGCGAACACAACCAAAATGCTCCTAAAAAAACTGACATCCAACAACCGACAACCAATAACTTTTCTTATTTTAGCCCATATTTCAAAACTATGATGCTCTTTCGTTATTTGTCGCAAATTGGGAAATACTTTTTGATGTGGAAAGAGATTTTCAACAAACCTACCAAATGGTCTGTGATGCGAAGTCTTATCTTTAAAGAAATCGACGATCTGATTATTGGGTCTCTAGGAATTGTTGCTTTCATTTCTTTTTTTGTTGGCGGTGTTGTAGCAATACAAACTGCTTTGAATTTGACTAATCCGCTTATCCCAAAATATCTTATCGGATTTGCTACACGACAATCGGTGATTTTGGAGTTTGCTCCGACGTTTATTTCGATTATTATGGCGGGAAAAATGGGTTCGTTTATCACTTCAAGCATAGGAACCATGCGTGTTACCGAGCAAATTGATGCTTTGGAAGTCATGGGTGTGAATTCGTTGAATTATTTGGTTTTTCCTAAATTAATTGCCCTACAACTCTACCCTTTTGTCATTGGAATCAGTATGTTTTTAGGAATTCTTGGGGGTTGGGTAGCTGCTGTGTATGGAGGATTTGGTTCAAGCGATGAATTTATTGGTGGATTACAAAAAGATTTTATTCCTTTTCATATTGCCTATGCCTTTATCAAAACCTTTGTTTTTGCGTTACTCTTAGCGACTATTCCTTCGTTTCATGGGTATTATATGAAAGGTGGCGCTCTAGAAGTTGGTAAAGCGAGTACGGTTTCTTTTGTTTGGACATCAGTCATGATTATTGCCATGAATTATATACTAACTCAATTACTTTTGACAGCATGATAGAAGTAAAAAATGTAGAAAAATCGTTTGGTGCTACTAAAATTTTAAAAGGTGTTTCTACAGTATTCGAAACTGGAAAAACCAATTTAATCATAGGTCAAAGTGGCTCTGGCAAAACCGTATTGCTTAAAAGTTTGTTAGGGATACATTCACCAGAAGTGGGTACAATTTCTTTTGATGGTAGAATTTATTCTGATTTGACACCCGATGAAAAACGAGAATTACGCACCGAAATTGGAATGGTTTTTCAAGGAAGTGCTTTGTTTGATTCGATGTCTGTGGAAGAAAATGTGGGTTTTCCACTGAAAATGTTTACTACAAACACGAAATCTGAAATTCAAGACCGAGTAGATTTCGTACTCAAAAGAGTCAACCTCATCGATGCACATCATAAATTACCTTCTGAGATTTCGGGTGGAATGCAAAAAAGAGTAGCGATTGCTCGAGCTATCGTTAACAATCCTAAATATTTATTTTGTGATGAACCCAATTCGGGACTTGATCCAAATACAGCGATATTGATTGATAATTTGATTAAAGAAATTACCGAAGAATACAATATTACTACGGTTATCAATTCACATGACATGAATTCAGTGATGGAAATCGGTGAAAATATCGTCTTCTTAAAAAACGGATTAAAAGCCTGGCAAGGCACCAAAGAAGAAATCTTTAGAACCGATAACGAAGCGGTGGTTGACTTTGTCTATTCTTCGAATTTGTTTAAAAAAGTACGGGAAGCTTATTTGAAAGGGTAATTAAATTACCTCGTCACATAAACCCACCCCGTTTTTTCTTCTCCTGATTTTAAACGGATGTAGTAAAAATACGTCGCATCTGGTAGAATATGGTCGTTATAATCTTGACCGTACCATTGATTGGTATAATTATCTTGCTCAAAAACCATCATTCCGTATCGATTGAAAATTTTAAATTTTATTTCAGGGCCAAAGCCCGTCAAATCGAATTCGTCATTTTTATCATCACCATTAGGAGAAATTCCAAGGGGCACTTGTGTACAAATAGTATTTCCAACGGAAATATTTTTAGAAAGGGAGCATCCCTCCATATTGGTAACCGTTACCGTATATTGACCTGAACGTAATCCTGTTAAATTAACTGGATTTAATGTACTTGAAAAATTTTCAGGACCAGTCCACAAATAAGTAACATTTGCTACATCGAAGGAATTCAATATTGGAGTAACCGTTGCTATATAAGCATTATTTGTACATTTGCCTGCAACATCATAATCAGGGCTAGATTGACCCGTCATAGTAACAGTAGCATTCGATTCACAACCCTCTAAAAGCGCTGTTACAGTATATAATCCCATGTTTTCCGATGTAGGATTTTCTAGTATTGGGTTTTGCTCGTTGGATGTAAAACCGTTGGGACCATTCCACTCAAAAGTAGCATTGGTGATTGGATCAATAGTAAACTCATACGATTGATTCCAACAAAAGAACGGGTTAGATACAAAAAATGGCGTGTCGGGAACTTCTTTGAGCGTTATTGTTATTATGGCTTCGTCAAAATCATCACAAAAGCCATTAACATGATATTTGAATTTATAAATTCCAGCGGTAACACTTGAGGGCACCCAAGTATTTCCAGTTAACATACCGCTATTTGTAATTTCCGTCCAATTTCCTGTAGCATCATATACGCCTTGCAAAAGTGTAAATAAATTAATTGAATTAGAATTACGACAAATAGTATGAGCAGCGTCATTCCCTGCTTGAGGATTACTAATTGTTGCAATTGTATAACTCAATATCTGATCCAAGCAAGACAGAGAAGATGTTGAAAAAATTCTAACAAAATAAGTGCCTGCCACTAAACTACTGTTAAAAGGAGTGAAATTTAAAGTGTTTGTTGTACTCAAAATTATACTAGGATCATTCCCATTCCACCATTGAAAGCTTAAAAAAGAAATATCAGGCACAATCAACTTTCCGTTTTCTCCATCACACAATCTGCTTTGCGATATCGCTGGTTCTAAAAGTGTTGCAATATCATACACGCGATTGAGCACATTGCCGCAGACATCTTCAATTTGAAAATTATAAGTTCCTTCCGTCAAATTTGAAAAATAATTAGAATTACCGTTGTCTACCAAAAATGGCAAGCCGTCTTTTGAAGTTATTTTAAAAGTAAATGGAGGGATTCCTGCAACCGTAATAAAGGCATTATAACTCCCATCATTACAAAGTACTTTTGTTGCATTGATGATTTTTAATTCTCCTGTAAATTCAAATTCTTTAATGACAACCATCTCGCAATTTGTTAATGCTGAGTTTCCATTTGAATAAATAGAATTTACTTTAACAACTCGGAATTTACCATTCAAAGCGAAATTAAAATTTGTTGTAAAATTATAAACTTGAAACGAATTAGAATTATTAGGTTGATCTCCAGTATTGAAAACAACTCCAGTATAGGGATGCTTCCACTGATTTGTTACTGGATCTAACTTTTGAAGCCAGAAACTTTGCAAATAAGGTTGATCCATTACATGATTGATCACTAAATCAAATGAACCACAATTCCCAACTACAATAACATCACTTTGCAAAATATTATATCCAGGAATTTCAACTTGAAAACTATTCGAAATACCACAAACATCTAACGTTTCAAAAGTATAAGATCCTTCTGGTAAATTATTCATATAAAATTTACCTAGCGTACTAATATTGAAAGTAACATTATAAGGTAAAACTGGAGTAAATGTAGCTGGAGCAGTTGTTATTTTTACTTGAGTGAATTTTCGATTGGGTGTGTCAATAAAAACGGAACCTAGCCCTTGAGTGCAACCCCGGAGCGTACTAAAAGTAGGCACTCCTGTAAATATATCTATAGGGACAGTTATTGTTAAAGTATATAAATTTCCACAAAAATCTTCCACTTCAATTACATAATCTCCAGAGGGTAATCCTGTAATTACAACTTCAATTTTTGAAATTGGCAATAAAATATATTGTGTAGCATTAAAAGGTAAGGGAAATGGAAAAGCAGTGGGGGCTGATAGAATTCGAACACCAACAATCGCTAATTCTAAACCAACATTAGCATATTTAATTGTGATAGTCCCTGTATTTGATTCACAACCTGCCTCGTTTTCTGCTGTAATTGAATACGTAGGTAAGTCAATTACACGGTCTTCTTCAAATTTTTCCAAACATAAACTTAAACCTTCAAAAGAATAACTTCCAAGAGGCAATTGTATAATAAAGACATTATCAACAATCTGTGAAGTACAATCGTAGGGTAAAGGAAATGGAAAACTTGGTGGTGCTGCAGTGATAATAAGTTCTGTAATAAATTTGAACTTAACAAGTCCAAATGTAGCACAAATAGGTGTCGCTGAAATGTCAATATCACAACCTGGTAATGAATTACAAGTTGCTAAACATACTCTACCACAAGAGTCTGTTACTTCTATTTTATAAATTCCTGTAGGAAGTGGATTGGTTTCCGTTGATAAATATTCTATTGGAGAACTAAAAAACGGTCCAGGATGTTGATTGTTAAACGTGTTAGGGTTAAATCCAACAGGTGCTTCTATAAAATTTACAAAAAAGGGTGGAATTAAATTACATGTTTCAACTTTAATGTAACTCAAATCTGTTAATGGTTGAGTTAATACTATTGCAGTTACTGTTGCTTCTCTAATTAAGTTACTCCCATTATAAGTAAAAATATTACCACAGACATCCGTCACTTTTATTGTATAAGAATATGTTACTCCGTTGGCAATTGCTAAACTTAAATTTGCAATCGTATAGGGCACTGAAGGCGGAGTAGTTTGAGGAATGTATCCTGAAGTGATGGTTTGAGTTGTAATTACAGGCGTTTCTCCATTTGGAGGAAAGATAGTAGTTTCTACAACAAGTGGATAGTATATAGTAGCACCTAAAGAAGTACTAATCGTAATTTCACCATTAGATAAGAGGCAACTTACAGGGTCACAAGATTGTTCAATAGGTGAAATGGTTAAAGAACTTACATTGGTTAAAGTAAAAGTTTGCACAATTCCATCCCCACAAATATCATTTACTCGGATAACATATTCTCCTACTGCCAATCCAACAAACACATTAGACGTTTGAGGAGCTATGACTTCCAATCCAGAAATTATTTCATAGGTTGCTGGATTGCCTTGTGTAACGTTTACTGTAATATTACCGTTAATACAATCAAGTGGCTGACCTGTAACTTGATATACTAACGGGTTAATTAAATTTAATATTTGAATATCTTGTTGTTTAGAATTCGAAAGATTTCCCAATGATTGAACAGCTACAACTCTATAATTACCCGTTACTAATCCTGTAATAGAGTTAGTAGAAGTAACCGCAATTGGATTCGTTGAATTCGGCAATAAATAGATGGAATAAACTACAATTGCACCCGGAGATATATTGGAAACGTTGAAATTTAAAGAACCATTACCAGAACAAGATTCATCTGTTTTCGTTACCGATAATGTGAAATTTGACAATTGTGAAAATACTATTTGACTAAAAAAAAGGCACCCAAAAATCATGATGAATGAATGCCGACTTAATACTTTTATTTTTTTCATATTGTAATGGCATATAGTTTTCATACAATTTACTAATTTACAGTTTTTATTCCTATTTGTAGTGTACGAATTAGAATTCGCTGGATATGAATTAGTATTCGAAAAAAAACATTGTTTTACTACATAAAAAAAGCGAGAATTAAATCTCGCTTTTTTTTTATTTCTTCAATTGATTGACAATCCCTTTGATTTCTTGTTCCTTGCTTTTCGGGTAAATCAGCAAGACATTGTCTTTGTCTACAATGATAAAATCTTCTAATCCGTCGATGATTACCAATTTATCTTTGGAGGTACTAATTATATTACTTGAGGAATTATTCAATAAAACAGTGGCATTCACTACTGCATTATTGTTGCTGTCTTTATCTAGTTTTTCGTGTAACGAACCCCAAGTTCCAAGATCATTCCAGTCGAAAGTGGCAGGAAGTACATAGACGTTTTTTGCCTTTTCCATCACGGCATAATCTATGGAAACATTTTCTGCCAATCCATAATTTTGGGTGATAAAATCTTTCTCAGTAGCAGTATTATAATCGTTCATGCCTTTTAAAAACAAGGCATTCATTTGAGGTTGAAATTTTTCAAAGGCTTCAGTAATTGCTTTCACACTCCAAATAAAAATCCCACCATTCCATAAAAAATTCCCGCTTTCGATAAAGGATTTTGCGGTTTCATAATCCGGCTTTTCTCTAAATTGATTGACTCTTTTTATTGGATTGGAATCTGTTTTATCAAATTCAATATAACCAAATCCCGTATTGGGAAAAGTCGGTTGAATTCCTAATGTCATCAGGGCGTTTTCTGCGGAGCAAAAATCAAAACATTGTTGCAAATTTCGAACAAAAACTGCCTCGTCTTCAATCCAGTGATCACTTGGAGCAACAACCATTACAGCATTTGGATTCTGTTTTTTTATTTTTAATGAAGCATACAAGATACATGGAGCCGTATTTCGCATGGCCGGTTCTAATAAAACCTGTTCCGGTTTTACCATCGGCAATTGTTCTAAAACGATGTGATTGTATTTTTCGTTGGTCAATATTAAAATATTCTCAACCGGAATTAATTGCGACAATCTACTAAAGGTTTTCTGAATTAACGTATGTCCAGAACCCAACATATCGTGAAATTGTTTTGGAAATTCAGTTGTGCTTACTGGCCAAAAGCGAGATCCTACTCCACCAGCCATCAATATTGCGTAATAATTTTTATTCATTTCTCTTTAAATTACTGAGTTTATTTTATCTGTTCGCCTTGCGGCTCGGGTCTGTGTTGTTGAGTAACTAAGATTTTTTATTTAAGTAATTCCACTTCAGCGTTTGGGTTAAATAAGTACATTCTTCCTGAACTTACTTCTACACATTCGTAACGTTTCGTTCTCAAGGCGCCTTTTGTAAAAATCTTCCCATTATGAATTCTGAATTGACTTCCATAAGGGAGCTCAAAGATATAATTATTATCATTCTGTTGGTCAAACTGTTTTAATGCTAATGACAAAGTAGCATCTACATCACTACTAGCTGTAGGATTTTTGAAATGTCTTGCCAATAAAGGTAACAATTGACTTGGGAAAATTTCAGGACGTATATATGGAATCATTAATCTTTGAAAAGTATACTTCCATTCTTCCCCATGTGGTTTGATGTATCGCCCAAATTTTTCAAAAGCAACTAGATGGGAAATTTCATGAATGAGCGTAATGAGAAACTTGTACTTATTCAAATTCGCATTGACAGTGATTTCATGTTTGCCATTCACAGCTTTTCTATAATCACCATGGCGAGTGACTCTCTCATTGACAATTTTAAGATGTACTTCATTGGAAACAATCAATTCAAAAACTGGTTTCACAGCATGCTCTGGAAGATATTTGGATAAAGTTTCGTTCATTAAGGTTTGTAGAGTAAATTACTCACAGCTTTATTTTTAAGGTGTTGTCGATGAAACTTGCAACACTTTTCCATTATAAAATTGATGTCCCGTTAGCGTAAAGTTATAAATATAATCTGCCATTTGTGTAGCAGTAATTGGCGCTTGATACCCAGGAAAAGCTTCGGCTAACATTTCAGTTTGAACAGAACCTAAAGCCAATACATTGAAAGCAATTCCACGCTCTTTGTACTCTTCTGCTAATAATTCCGACAAGGTAATTACTGCGCCTTTGCTTGAGCTGTACGCTGCCAATCCAGCAAACTTCATGCTACCTTGAATGCCTCCCATTGAACTAATGGTCACGACATGACTTCCTCTTTGCAAATACGGTAGTGCTATTTGTGTTAGATTGGCTACCCCAAAAACATTCACCTTATAAATATTTTCAAAATCTTGAAGCGAGGTGTTTTCAAATGGTTTTAGAAGTAAAGCGCCTGCATTGTGAACAATCGCATCCACTTTTTTCCAAGTTGATGAAAGAAAATTTTCTATTAAAATCAATTCACTTTCTTTCGAAAGGTCCACAGAGAGGCAAGCAATATTAGGGTGTTCAATTAATTCTTGTGGTGTTTTTCTAGAAATAGCTAGAACTTGGTGACCCGTATTGGCAAATTGCAAGGCCAATTCATAGCCAATTCCTCGAGAAGTTCCTGTAATAATGATGTTTTTCATGGGCTTTTTAACTTGTGTAAATATAAAAAAAGCAAATGAAACAAGATGGACTATTCTTCAATAGCTTTTCTAAAATATTTCCGCCAAAACTGAATGCCCTGATACAATCCCAAAACTATGAAAACACCAGGAATAATAAACCGCATCAAGTATTTCGCAAAGAAATCGGTTTGAGAAGTTAAGAAATGTAACGATATAATTAGCCCCAACATCCCTAAAAATGTCCCAATCAACGTTCCGAAAACGTAGAAATATTTCTTTGTCCCGTCAATCGTAATCCAGTTGCCATTTAGCAAATATAGATTCCAACTGACCCAAAACGGGATTTGAACAAAATTAAGCGCGCTTAAGAAAATTCCAATGAAATAAGGTGTTCGATCCTGATACTCGTTTAGTACCGAAGATTGAGAATTTGAATGGGTCGCACTCGCGTAAAAAATATAAGCTAAAACAAACATAAAAATCACTGAAAATCCTTCTATATATTTCAGGAGTTTCTTGTTATTCATTAATTGCTCTGCAAAAATTAAGGTGAAATAAATCACAAAAACCTCAACAGAAACAACTCCAAATAAATACGGAATCACGCTAGGCAAACCTGACTGATGGTATATATCAAAACCAATCACGTTTAAATAGCCCAACGGAATAGAGCCCAAAAAACTCACGACAAAACCTACCAATATATTTTTGAGCGTTTTCATTTGTTAGAAATTGAGGATTTTGTTGCTTTGCTTTAGATGCATGCGGTATTCTTTCATGCCTGCTTTTCTGGTCAAATACGGAATTCCTTTTTGATGATTGGCAGCACTAATTTCGAACATATACCGAATGTGACGCGTCAGTTCTTTCCAAGCGAAAAAGATGGAATGTTTCGGATCGTAAATGTGTGTGGGTTCACTTGCAGCACCGTTCAATTCGACGACAGCAAAGTTTTTACCTTGCTCGAGTTCTGCCAAAGTGTTGTACATTAAGTCGAGTCTACCGAAATAAAATTCTGGAATTTGAAGACACATTTCGTTGATCACCTCGGTCAATTCTGGCGATATCCAATGGCTGAAATCTAGGAATTTGGCACCGCGGATATGATTGCCATAAGGTACTAAATTGCGTTGTTCGCCAATGTCTAAAACGGTTTGTAAATCTGCTCCGTATTCTTTCTGTAGCACTTTGAGTTGGAGTTCATGTCGTGGATCTTTTTTGATTAAATTTTCGATTGTTGATTGGCCGTCGCCAGTAACAATCAGGAATTCCTTGCCTACAATTCCGGTGATTTTGCCTTTTTTTTCGTGTGGATAGCGCACATAGAAAATTCCAATTTCGTTTGGATATGGAATTAAATCTTGCAGTAAATAGTTGAAATTGACTTTTTCGTGATAGGCTTTTAATTCGGCTTCATTATGAATTTTCTTGACTGCAGAACCACGCAAACCAATATCTGGCTTGGCAATGAGCGGATAATTGAATTGATATTCGTTGCATCTTTCTAGAACTAAATCAAAAGCTGTATTTTCTTTGATTAACTCCGTTTTTGGATAGTGTTTTTTTGGAATCAGATTGTAGATTTCCTTTTTCGACTCCATGATAAAGCCGCCATTTTTGATAGACGGATTGGATGCATTGAAAAAGAATATCGTTCTGGCTTTCAAAGCATACAATGCCCATTGAAAATAGACCGGAATATATACGATATGCATCGGCCAATATTCCCAATGGAGTAGTTTATGGAGGAAGAGTTTCAAGTTGGATTGTTAGATTTTTGGATAATTGGATTGTTAAATATTAAGATTTGGGTTGCGTGAGTGATGGCAGTGGCATCCTTTTGCGGAATGTAATAGCGCAAAAGATACAGCGGACAGCACGACGGCGCCAAAACTGGTTGGATTAAAAGACTGCATGTGTTGCGCCGGCACGCCCAAAATATTAGACATGAATAAACGTATTGGAGTATTCTTTTTCTTCGATTAAATCGTGGTGCATGACCGTAATTTTGTTTTGTTCGATAACGCTTTGCGTAATGCTTAACGTCTTGAGTTGATTGTTTCGATTGATGATCAATCCGTGTTGGGAATTGTCGGCTTCGGTGTAGCGATGAAAATGAAACATTTCTTCAAATGTCACCTCAGGTTTCGTATCTAAAAATGTAGCAAACCACTGCGCTCTTTGCTCGCGAATTTCTTTTGAATAAAGCGTTGAAGAGGACCAAATGTGATTTTCATTCGTATTTAATTTTAGGGTGCTTTTTTCGGTTCCATTCCACCGCAATTGATAGAGTTGTTGGTCTTGAAAAAGTACGAGTGTAAAAGGTTCTACGTTCTCTAAATCTATGTCCTGCCACGCTGCAATTGCCGATGGCGCGCTGAACAAATCTAAGACAATGAGTCCACGACTTCTGCGATACGGTGGATTCCATTGGTGTTTTTCTTCAGCACCGTTGAGCAAGACTAATACATTGGTGCTATCATCTACGACATACCAAGTCCCGCCTGCTTTTGGGTCTTTGGGGAAAAATAAATTTTTCTGATTGACAAGGTAATTTCTCGGTTCAAAAGCCGGACGGGCTACTTGCTCGTCGCGATTGGA
>CANHMG010000085.1 GCA_947461795.1 Flavobacteriaceae bacterium
CTATTGGCATCAATATCTACTAGTTTCGCTAGAAATTGAATTCCATTTATCGTTTGCAATTGAGGCACTAATTCTGAAGCCAAATTTTTGACTTTATCCTTCATTAACGCTTCAATTTGTTTCGTTAGCTTGTTGTTTTCCTCTTGCAAAGAAACAACTGCTTTCATGGTATCTTGTGGGTTTTTCAAAACCTCTGCTATCTCTTGCAAAACTTTTTCTTGTTGAGCAAAAAAATCACGAACTCCTTGTCCTGTTATCGCTTCAATTCTTCGGATTCCTGCTGCTACTGCTCCTTCACTTTTAATTTTGAAATGCCAGATTTCAGCTGTGTTTTTTACATGCGTTCCGCCACAAAGTTCCATGCTTTCGCCAAACTTGATAGCTCGAACTGAGTCGCCGTATTTCTCTCCAAACAATGCCATGGCTCCTTCTTGTATCGCTTGTTGAAATGGAATATTTCTTCGTTCAATTAAAGGCAAATGTTCTTGAATTCTAGCGTTGACAAAATCTTCTACTTGCTGTAATTCGACATCTGAAACTTTGGTAAAATGCGAAAAATCGAAACGCAAATAATTAGGAGAAACCAACGATCCTTTTTGCTCCACGTGTGTACCTAGAATTGATCTCAAACCTTGATGTAGCAAATGCGTTGCCGTATGATTGCTTTGAGAATGATCTCGCAATTCTTGGTTGACTTTAGCAACAAAATCTGCATTAATATTCTCAGGAAGTTGTTTGGTAAAATGTAAAATTAAATTGTTTTCCTTTTTGGTGTCGATGATTTCGATAGATTCGTTGATAGATGTCAAAACACCTCGATCTCCCACTTGTCCACCTCCTTCCGGATAGAATGGTGAATTATTTAAAACGATTTGATATAAAACTCCGTCTTTTTTACTATCGATTTTACGAATACGCGTAATTTTTACTTCATTTTCCAATTGATCATAACCCACGAATGTTTCTACATTGCCTGGAATCAAAACCTTCCAATCTTCGGTGGAAACTTCTGAAGCGGCGCGTGAGCGTGTTTTTTGTTCCAACATCGATTTGTCGAATTCGGCTTCGTTGAATGACATGCCTTTTTCTTTCAAAATCAAAGCTGTTAGATCTTTAGGAAATCCGAAAGTATCATACAATTCGAAAGCTTTTACACCCGAAACTTCATTGCCTTTAGTTTGTGCAACAACGTTATCTAACAACTGCAATCCTTGATCTAAGGTACGCAGAAACGAAGCTTCTTCTTCTTTAATTACATTTGTAACGAAATTTTGTTGCGATTTGATTTCTGGAAAAAAGTCGCCCATTTGATTTGCTAAAACCTCAACTAATTTATTGATAAAAGGTTCTTTGGTATCTAAAAATGTAAATCCATATCGAATAGCGCGACGCAAAATTCTGCGAATCACATAACCTGCTCCAGTATTCGAAGGCAATTGTCCGTCAGCAATTGCAAAAGCAACGGCACGAACGTGATCGACCACAACACGAATCGCAATATTGGTTTTATTTTGTTCTTCGCTTATATTTTGAACTTCGTTTGAAGTGTATTTTAAACCTGTAATTTGTTCTACTTTTTGAATTAGTGGTGTAAATACGTCGGTGTCATAATTGGAAGTAACGCCTTGCAACGCCATACACAAACGCTCGAATCCCATGCCGGTATCGACGTGTTGCGCTGGCAATTTTTCTAAAGAACCATCGGCTTTTCGGTTGAATTCCATGAACACATTGTTCCAGATTTCTACCACTTGTGGATGATCATTATTCACTAAACTTTTCCCAGAAACAGCAGCTTTTTCTTCTGCAGAACGAATGTCAACATGAATCTCGGAACACGGACCACAGGGCCCTTGATCGCCCATTTCCCAAAAGTTATCTTTTTTATTTCCGAGGATAATACGATCCTCATCGATTAATCCTTTCCAAATGTCCCAAGCTTCTTGATCAAAAGGAACACTATCTTCTTTGCTTCCCTCAAATACTGAAACATAGAGATTTTCTTTGGGTATTTTGTAGACTTCCGTCAATAATTGCCAAGCCCAGTTGATTGCTTCTTTCTTAAAATAATCTCCAAATGACCAGTTGCCTAACATTTCGAACATGGTATGGTGATAGGTATCAAAACCAACATCTTCTAAATCATTATGCTTTCCAGAAACACGAAGGCATTTTTGTGTATCCGCAATACGTTGACTTTTTGGCGTTCCGTTTCCTAAGAAGAACTCTTTGAACTGAGCCATTCCAGAATTGTTGAACATCAAAGTCGGATCGTCTTTGAGGACTATTGGAGCAGAGGGAACAATTAAATGTCCGTTGCTTTGGAAAAAATCGAGAAATTGTTTTCTAATGTCTTGTGATGTCATTTGAATTTTATTTTTTGCCCCAGATAGTAGTGGAAATCCTTTTTTGCCGTTGTTCGGTAGAAAAGATTTCTTCACTGACTTCTAATTACAGCGGAGTTCAGAGAACTTCGTTTGCAACGGATAGCTGGATTAGGCCCTACATATTTTTATTCTTTGAAAAAAAAGAGCGGAACAAAGAAACATTTATTAAATTTGTTCGACTAACCCTTTTCAAGGTGCAAAAATAGGATTTTTTAAAACATGGCGAAGGTAAAATATTATTACGATTCTGAAAATCTAGCGTATCGAAAAATCAAAACAAAAAAAGCTACTAAATTTGGGTATGCGATTGCGTTTTTAGTTGCTTCGGCATTGTTTGGAGTTTTGAGTTTTGTAGTTTTATTGAACACGCCTTTTTTTGAGACACCAAAAGATCGTTTGTTGAGTCGTGAAATTGAAAACTTTAAATTACAATATGCTATTTTGAATAAAAAAATGGATCAGATTGATGAAGTTTTAGAGACTATTGAAGAACGCGATAACAATGTGTATCGGGTTTATTTTAATACTTCAGCGATTCCAGACGAACAACGTAAAGCTGGATTTGGAGGCGTTAATCGATATGCTGACTTAGAAGGCTATAATAATTCTGATTTAGTTATTACTACTTCCAAGCGAGTAGATGTTATTTCAAAACAATTGGCCATTCAATCCAAATCTTTGGATGAAATTCTTAAATTAGCCAAAGAAAAAAATAAATTATTAGCGGCAATTCCGGCGATTCAACCTATTCGAAATGAAAATTTGAAACAGATTGCTTCGGGTTTTGGGTATCGATCGGATCCGTTTACCAAAGTGCGGAAATTTCATGAAGGTATGGACTTTTCCGCCAAAACGGGAACTCCTATTTTTGTAACAGGAGATGGTGTCGTAGAACGCGCAGACAATACGGCTTCAGGTTACGGGAATCACATTGTCATTCGACATGGTTATGGTTATGAAACCCTTTATGGGCATTTGAGCAAATACAATTGTCGCGCGGGACAAACAGTAAAAAGAGGTGACATCATAGGGTATGTTGGAAGTACAGGACGTTCTGAAGCGCCGCATTTACATTATGAAGTGCATAAAGGTGGCGAAGTAGTAAACCCATTGAATTTTTATTACGGCAATATCTCGGCAGCGGAATATGTTGTCATTACGAAGTTAGCGAATCAAGAAAATCAATCTTTAGACTAATGCAATTAAATTTATCACCAGACAAACGGTATTACAGCATTGGCGAATTGGCCAAAGCATTTGACGTCAACGCTTCCCTTCTCCGTTTTTGGGACAAAGAATTCGACATTCTTAAACCACGAAAAAACGCCAAAGGCAATCGGATGTTTACACCCGAAGACGTCAAGAACATTCAATTGATTTATCATTTGGTGAAAGAACGTGGTTTTACTTTAGAAGGTGCTAAAACCCATTTGAGAGAAGGTCAAAAGAAATCTTTAGACAAGTATGAAATTATAAGCAAATTGGAAGGAATTAAAAACCAACTATTGCAAATTAAAGGAGAGTTGTAAATTACAAATAATTGATAATTTAAATAAAAACAAATGGCTATGGTCTAAAAAACATATTGATTTCTAATCTTTTTGCCACAGATTTAAAAGATTAAAAGGATTTTAAGTTTCATAAAATAGAAAAATCTGTGCTAATCAGTGTAATCAGTGGCTTTAAAAAAAACATATATTAATTAGACTAAAATCAAAAAAATTAAAATAAATACTAAACTTTAAAATCAAACAAACATGAGAAGATTTTTGCCTTGGATTATTGGTGCAATTGTAATTTTTGGAATCTACAGTTGGGTAAAAGGAATTAATAATACTGCCGTAACATTGAATCAGGACATTGAAGAATCTTGGGGTAATGTTCAGACTTCCTATCAAAGAAGAAATGATTTGATCGGTAATTTGGTGAATACAGTAAAAGGTGCTGCTGACTTTGAAAAAAGCACATTAACTGCTGTTATTGAAGCTCGTGCAAAAGCGACGCAAACAATTATAGACCCGACTAATATTACGCCTGAAAAACTTGCTGAATTTAATAAAGCACAAAGCGGTGTTTCCTCCTCTTTATCAAGATTATTAGTAGCTGTTGAGCAGTATCCTGATTTAAAAGCGAATCAAAACTTTTTGAAACTTCAAGACGAATTAGCGAGTACGGAAAATCAGATTTTAACAGCGAGAACAAGATTCAATGAAGCTGTGAAACCATACAACACGCACATTGGAACATTCCCAAATTCGTTGTTTGCTGGAATGTTTGGTTTCCAGAAAAAAGCGTATTTCGAAGCAGTAGCTGGTGCTGAAAAACCAGTAGAAGTTAAATTCTAAAAAAATCTAACACGAATTTCATGAATTTTCACCAATTAGTTTAGTGTAAATTCATGGAATTCGTGTTTAAAAAAAACAACTCATGTCGAAAGTTGAAAATTTCCTCACTCAAGAAGAAGAACAAGCGGTCGTAGAAGCGATTCGAATGGCTGAATTAGCTACTTCCGGTGAGATTCGTGTGCATATTGAAAAAGAAACTTCTTTGGAACCATTTGACCGTGCGAAAGAAATTTTTCATGAATTAAAAATGGATGTCACTGAATTGAAAAATGGGGTCCTGATTTATATTGCTGTCAAAAACAAAGCGTTCGTAATTTGCGGCGATAAAGGTATCGATGATTTGGTTCCTGAAGATTTTTGGGATAGTACTAAAGAAATTATGGCTTCGCATTTCAAGAACGGCAACTTCAAACAAGGGCTGATTGATGGCATTTCAATAGCTGGAGAACAACTCAAAAAGTACTTCCCATTTCAAGAAGGCGACACCAACGAATTATCAAACGAAATCTCTAAAGGATAATGAAAGCACCCATCATAAAGTTACATTTCCTTAGTTTGACATTCCTATTATTGGTTTCGACTTTGGGTTTCGCACAGTTTGATATTCCCAAGAAACCTGACTTCCAGACCAGTGTTTATGACTACGCGAATGTTTTGAGTGCAACAGAAAAGAAGCAACTCGAAGAAAAACTGATTCGTTATTCCGATTCAACAACCACGCAAATTGTCGTAATTACCATTGAAAGTTTGAAAGGCGAAGACATCGGAATTCTTACTCCAAAATGGGGACAAACCTGGGGAATTGGCGGAACCGAACAAAACGATAATGGCGTGATTATCTTACTAGCTAAAGCGGAACGAAAAATTTGGATTTCAGCCGGATACGGTCTAGAAGATCGATTGACTGCCGGTATCGGTGGTGAAATAACACGAAACATTATTATTCCGGAATTCAAAGCTGGGAGTTATTATAACGGTTTAGATAAAGGTGCGGACGCAATTATTGATGTATTTAAAGGGAAATATAAAGGCGAACGCAAACACAACAAAAAAGATAAATTTCCTGCTTTACCTTTTATTATCATAGTTATTATCATTCTCATAATCATTTCAAAAGCCAAAAAAAATGGAGGCAACTCCGGTAATTCTAGTGGTGGTCCTAGTTTATTGGATGTCATTATTCTAAGCAGTCTTGGACGAAGTGGTGGCGGATTCGGCGGTGGATTTGGCGGCGGATTCGGCGGTGGATTCGGCGGTGGATTCGGTGGCGGCGGATTCTCTGGCGGTGGAAGTGGTGGAAGTTGGTAGTTCTATAAAAATTGCATGTTTGTAAGGTTCATATAAATTAAAAAAAAGCTACAATTTCTTGTAGCTTTTTATTTTTAATTATATTCTACTCCTAATGCATCCAATATCGACCGCCGCGTGATAGCTTCTCTTTTCCTGCAAACTTTTCTATTTTATAAGTCAACGAAAACATCACATAACGTTTCAAAACAATATTCTCTTCGTCGCGAATTGTCGTGGGTGTTATCGTTCTGGAATTGCTCTGGTTTTGATCTAATATATCATAGACTTTCACTTTAGCTGTTAACTTTTTATTGAAGAAACTATAGGCTAAACTGGTATTCCATAAATAGAAATCTTTCTTAAATCCGTCAGCAATATTAGAATTGTAGGTGTAACCAAAGTCATTCCCGAACACCCATTTTTTAGGCCAATAGGTTGTGGTTTGTAAATTGAAACGATGCAGTACATTCGAGGTAGATTCTATGATATAATTGGTATATTTAGTCTCATTGAATGATACGTTATACGTTGGATTAATCGTTAGCAGCTCCCCATATTCGTAGGTAAAACCAACTCTTGGTGTAAATTGAAATCCATTGGATTCAAACTGTTCGCCGTTGGTAAATCCTTTCGCTTTCGTATAGTTATTTTGCACACCAAAATTCACTTTAAAAGTATGCGCTTCCTTCTTGTACGTTTTATTCCAATGTCCCCCAAACCATGATTCTATCGTTCCTGAAACATTTTCATACGTGGTTGTCCGTTTACCATTGGTATCAAAAGTTGTAGAAGAAACTACTTGACTGTCGAAGTAATCGCCACCGCCATAAATGGTATAGCCTGTTCTTGTGGCATAATCAAAATTGTTGAAATTAAGATAAACCGAATGATTCTTGATTAAGTCTATATTTGGATTTCCGATGAAGGTATTCAGTGGATTTTCAATATTTTCAACAGGAAGCAATTGATTGGCTCTCGGCATATTTACTTGATAATCATAACTCATCCAAATATTCTTCGATTTCGCCAATTCATAACTAAAATTAGCTTGAGCATATGGGAAAAAGTATTCTTTATTTAATTGAAAATCATTCCCCAAATAGTTTGAAAAGTTCTCAAATTGAACAATATTAGTTCCACCAGTCATCGACAATGAATATTTCTTTTTCTGAATAGAAAAACCTGATTTTGGGCAAATCATTTTAATAGTTGACTTCGTATAATTTGAAAGCTCAGGATTGAAAGTGGAGTAAGATTGTGCTATTTCATTAAAGTCAAACGATTGACGATCTTCTACACTATTATCTCGTTTTATATATACCCCAACACTAACCTGCAATGAATCGACGATCGGTTCCATATATTGAATCTCCCCGTCATAAACGTCTTTGATATTCCTATTGTTGATTTTTTGATTTCGAATATCGGTTGGCGCTCCACTTTGATAAAAAATGGAAGTCGACCGATTTAAGGAGTTGACTTTTTCAATCGTATTGTCATTCGACATATAAATGTTGATGTTGCGCCCTTTTCTTCGAAAAGCTTTATTAAAGTTGATATTGTTGCTAAAATTGGATCGATCGTTTTCATCAAAAGTTTCAGAAGACGCTTCATTGAGTAACACTTCCTCTTCATCTATAGAGGTTTGCGAAGAATTAGATCCATATTTACTATTCGATTTTTGAAATTTGGTTGTAAATTCTAAAACACCTGTCGAATCGATTTTATGTTCAAATCTTGTATTGAGATTGTGCCCATAGCGATCTTCATTCGTTTTGGAAACAGATGTCGTAGTAAAATTACCTGTTGGTAATAAATTGATTTGACTCGTATTATTTACATTGTTTGTATTCGCATTTGTAAAGAAGTAACTGGCATTTGAATCCAAATTTTTTATCCATTCATCTGCGTAATTGACACCGATCATATTCGATCTTGTAATTCCTTTGTTGCCACCAAAACGCATCGTACCAATACCGTAAGAGCCGTCATTATTATAAAAATAGGAAACATTTCGACCTCCGCCCATATTGTCAAATACTTCGTCCATAGAAAATCCTGTGGAATTGATATTATTGGATGACGCCAAAACACTAATCTTTCGTTTATTTTTAAAATAATTGATTAAAGCGCTGCTTTCGTAGCGTTGGTCGGAGCCAAAACCTCCCATAAATTTACCAAACAAACCTTTGTTTTTATCTTCGTCGATGGTCAAGTTGATGCTGGCATTATTGGAGCTCGCCGCTTGTTTGGTGAGTTCTTCTTTTCTGGTTTTAGTATCTGTGACTTGGACTTTATTGATAATATCTGAAGGCAAACTTTGTAGTGCAATCTTTCCGTCTTTGTCAAAAAAGGGTTTGCCATTGACTAATACTTGATTGACTTCTTTGCCGTTGACCGTTATTTTTCCATCGACATCTATTTCTACTCCTGGCAATTGTTTGAGTAAAGTTTCTACATTCGAATCGGGGCGAACTTTAAAGGAAGAAACATTAAATTCTAATGTATCTTTCTTAATTCGAATTGGTGGCGCTTCACTTTTGACAATAACTTCTCCTAAAACATTTGAATTTTCTTCCATTCGAAGTATTCCAAAATCTTTATCGGACTCCATTGATTGAAGTTCTTCCTTGAAAGTTTGATAGCCTATATAAGAAACTTTTAAATAAACAGCTTTGTCAAATTTTCTACAATTGATAAGAAAAGCACCGTACTTATCCGTAATTGTATAATCGATTACGGTAGAATCTTTCACTGAAGTGAGATAAACTGTTGCAGATTCTAATGGGACTTGCGTGTTCTTTTCAAGGATTTTTCCTTTGATTGTAATCGTATTTTGGGAAAACACGAATGTTGTAAAAAACAGAAGAAGAAGGTAGAATTTCGGCATAAAAAAATTTCGTTGCTATTTTTATAATAACAACGAAATTCGGCATTTAGTATGAAAGAAAAAAATTCCTACAAAAAATTATTTTTCTCTAATATAGATATCTATTGGAACTCCCGAGAAATCCCAGTTTTCGCGAATTTTATTTTCTAAGAAACGTTTGTAGGCTTCTTTGACATATTGTGGTAAATTGGCAAAAAACACAAACTGCGGTGTTGGTGTTGGCAATTGCATACAATACTTAATTTTGACATATTTCCCTTTTAATGCTGGTGGTGGATAACCTTCGATGACTTTCAACATATAGTCATTGAACTTTGACGTCGCAATATGTTGCTTTCTGTTTTCAAATACTTGCACCGTAGCTTCTAGAGCTTTTAAGAGACGCTGTTTGGTTAAAGCAGAAACAAAAAGAATTGGTACATCGGTAAATGGCATGAGTTCTTTGCGGATTTTTTCTTCGTAATCACGAGTCGACATGGTGTCTTTTTCTACTAAATCCCATTTGTTGACCAAAATCACCACGCCTTTTCGATTCTTTTCAGCCAACCAAAAAATACTCTGATCTTGTCCTTCAAAACCGCGTGTTGCATCAATAATTAAGATACATATATCGGCATGTTCAATCGCTCGAACAGAACGCATCACGGAATAGAATTCTAAATCTTCTTTGACTTTAGCCTTACGGCGAATTCCTGCAGTATCGACCAAATTAAATTCAAAACCGAAACGGTCAAATTTGGTGTCGATCGCGTCACGTGTTGTTCCAGCAATATCCGTTACCATAAAGCGATCTTTCCCAATCAATGCATTAATGAAGCTTGACTTTCCAGCATTTGGTCGACCAACTACTGCAAAACGAGGCAATTCAATTTCTTCTTGAGTTGGTAACGGTTTGATAGGAAATGCTTCAATTAAAGCATCTAATAAATCTCCTGTTCCACTTCCCGATATGCTGGCAAACGTATAATAATCGCCTAATCCTAAGTTATAAAATTCGATGGCATCTTTTTCGCGCATGGCATTATCCACTTTGTTGACAGCCAATAAAACGGGTTTCGTTACTTTTCGCAATAATTTTGCTACAGCATCGTCCATTGGAGTAATTCCCTCTTCGACATCAACTACGAAAATAATAACGTCGGCTTCATCGATGGCGAGTTCTACTTGTTTGCGAATTTCAGATTCGAAAACATCATCAGATCCTCGGATATAACCACCGGTATCAATGACAGAAAACTCTTTTCCATTCCATTCGCTTTTTCCGTAGTTTCTATCACGAGTCACGCCCGAAACCGAATCTACGATAGCTTCTCTTCTCTGAATCAACCGATTAAAAAGGGTCGATTTTCCTACGTTTGGTCTTCCAACAATGGCAACAATGTTATTCATAATGCTTTTTCAAATATTTACTCCTACTGTTTAGCCTTAGCTAACTTTGGGGTGCAAAGGTAATGTATAAAACCTTAAAAACAGGCAATTATTTAGTACATTAGCTTGATAATAAACTAAATTGACTTCAATTGAATAGTTATGGATACTACAAGTACAATTCGACTTCGCTTGCGATTTTATAAAGATGTTGAGGAGAATCTTGAAAAAGTGCGTCAAAAATTTATGGATGCTGCTCAAAAAAATTCAGATGATTTTAAAATAAAAGTGTGTGAAAACCACATTTGGTTTTATATCATTGGGGAAAAAAGATATTATTGGTCACCCCATTTGCATATCGAATTGGAAACTAAAGAAACACAAACTCACATTCGAGGATTGTTTGGGCCTAATCAAACATTATGGACTTTATTCATGTTTTTACATTTTATGGTCGCTGGAATTTTTACCATTTTCGGAATGATATTATATTCTAATGTAGGCTTGAAACAACCTTATACTTTTGATTTGGTCGTAATGTGTTTGATGGTAATTGTTTGGTTTCTGCTTTATTTTATAGCGAGGCAAATACGATTCAATGGGTATGGGCAGATGGAAGAATTGGAAAAGTTATTTCTAAAGATTTTAGAATAGAAAATTGATTTTCCTTTGAATTGGTATTGCGTGAAGGATAGAGGCGATATCCTCGTTGCGCAGCAAGAGATAAAGCCGAAAGCCTGA